>CAXSES010000026.1:14425-16989 GCA_964236225.1 uncultured Acetobacteraceae bacterium | reverse complement strand
TGCTTCACCGCTCGCTCCGGAGGACGGTTGGCGTCACGTGCCGCGCACCCAGCGCTGCAGCGCGAGCGTCGCGAAGAAGCAGCCCAGCGCCAGCGCCGCGGCGCCCGGCCGCCCGGCGACGGCGAGGAACATCGCGTCGAGCAGGGCGATGCCCGCGATCATCGAGCCGACCGCGCGCCCTATGTCGCCCTGGCGGCGTCGCCGGAGCAGCCGGAACGCGACGCCGATCAGCCCGGCGAGCGCCGCCAGGCTCAGCCATGCCGCCGCGCCGTCCGCGCGCCACGCCCCGTAGGCGAGCGGCACCAGCAAGAGGATCAGGGGCCAGCCGTCGCCGAGGCGCCCGGAGGCCTCCCGCTTGGCGGCGAAGGTGAGGCCGATCAGGTAGCACAGCGACACCACGGCCGCGGCGGGCAGCGCGCCGTCCGGGATCGCCGTCGCCGCCAGCCCCGCGGCGATGTAGGACAGCAGCCGGCAGGTCCCCATCACGAGCGGGCTGAGCGGGTTGTCCTTGTGGTGCCAGCTATAGACGATCACGCAGCCGGCCAGAGCGAAGCCGCTCACCGCGACGCCCGCCGACGACACGCCGAAGCCGCCCGCCGCCGCCAGGAGCAGCGCGATCCCGCCCAGCACCAGCAGGAACCCGGCGGCGAACACCGTGTTCGCCTCGACCGCGCCAGAGGGAATCGGCCGGAACGGCTGCTCGCGCGCATCGGTCGAGCGATCGAATGCGTCGTTGAGGTACATCCCGCCGACATAGGCCAGCGACAGCCCGCCGGCCACGGCGAGCGTCGCCCAGCGCCAGGGCGACGCGCCGGCCAGCGCCACCCCGGCCAGGGCGTTGGTCCACACCGTGGGCAGGTTGGAGACGCGGCCGAGCCGGAGCGCCACGGACGGCGTCATTGCAGCAGCCGGTCCCGCACCCAGGCGACCTCGCGGGCGATGTCGCCGTCGAGGTCGGCGGTGCGCAGCTCCTGCGGCAGCACGTCCCAGGTGTAGGTCTCGACCTCCAGGTGCGCGCTGATCCCCTGCGCGCGCTGGCTCGCCAGCATGTCGAGCAGCATCGGCTGCGTGGTGGCGAAGCGGCCGGCGGCCGCGTGGAACACCGGCACGTGGAAATGCACCCGCCATTCCCGCTCCCCGACGGGGTCGTCCTCCCAGGCGGCGAGCGCCTGGGGCAGGTCGAGGAAGCGCACCAGCCCGCGCGGGCCGCGTTCGACCACCTGGTGCAGGTAGATGCCGTCGTCGAAGCGGCGCAGCATCGCCGCCGCCGCGTGGTCCATGCGCGGGATCGCCAGCGCCGAGGAAAGCTGGAGCTTGGTCACGGCGATGCCGGCGCCGTGCAGCAGGGCCAGGCTGTCCCCTGGCTGCTCGAACGCCACCGCGGCGTGGCAGACGTCGAGGCACAGGCCGAGATGGCGCCGCAGCAGACGCTCCGCCGCCTGGGCGCTTCGGCCGGAGAGCGCCGCGAAACGGGCGAGGGCCTCCGCGCCGAACAGGTGCGCCTCGAAGAACGCCACCGCCTCCGCCGTGGTCTGCAGCAGGCACATCGGCTCCGGCTCCAGCGCCAGCACGATGCGCCGCCCCGTGCGGTCCTCGAGCGCCGCCAGGCGCGCGGCCTGGCGCAGCATTGCCGACGCGATCGCCTCCACCGCGCCGGGAGCGGCGGCGGCGGCCCCGAAGGCGCCGGGCACCGTGCTGATGCTGCCGAACAGCTCAGGGTCGTCGGGCAGCAGCGCCGCGAGCAGATCGGCGAGGCGGTCGGTGTAGGACAGCCGCTCCGGCGTGCGCCAGTCGGGCTCGTACACCTGTTCCTTGACCCGCTCGCCGTGGAATGGGCCGTAGGGAAAGCCGTTGATGGTGAAGACGTAGAGACCCTCGCGTGCCAGGAAGTCGCGCAGCGAGTCGAGCGCGCCCTCGTCCTGCAGCGCCTCGGAGGCGACGCTGGACAGGCGCAGGCCCACGCCCATCGGCGCGTTGGGCGACAGCCGCCGCCTTACCGCTGGCAGATGGCGACGCAGGGCGGCGAAGGTGTGGGGCCAGCTCTCGCCGCTGTGCACGTTGGTGCAGTACGTCAGGTGCGCCGGCCCGGAGGGTAGCGCCAGCCTCATGGGCGGCGGAACGCCGCGACCCGGCCGGTCGAGGCGGATGTCGGCACTGCGCTTGGTCGAGACACGGTGGCTCCTCCTGGAAATGGGCGATCCGCATCGTGCCTGGGCACGATGCGGATCAATCGACGCGACCTGAGCATCCGGTTCCGTCAGCCCCGTGCCGTCGGCCCCAGGCACGGGCTCCGGGCACGGGAGTGACGGCGGCCGGGATCGGCGCGCCCCGGAGCGCGCCGCCGGAAGCCGGGACTAGCCCCCGAACAGCGAGCCGATCGTGCTCGGGTTGAAGCCGCTGGCGCCGCCTGAGGAGGCGCTGGCGAACAGCGAGCCGATCGTGCTCGCGTCGAAGCCGCCGGTGCTGCCCGAGGCGGCGCCGCCGAACAGCGAGCCGATCGTGCTGATGTCGATCCCGGCGCTGCCGCCCGAGGAGATGCCGGCGAACAGCGAACCGATCGTGCT
>CAXSES010000026.1:9510-14325 GCA_964236225.1 uncultured Acetobacteraceae bacterium | reverse complement strand
CGGCGCCGCCCATCGCCGTGCTGGCCGCCACGCTGCCGAGCAGGCTGGTGTCGAAGGTGCCGGCGCTGCTGGCGGCGGTGCCGGCGCTGGCGGCGACGGTGTCGGCAGGAGCGCCGCCGAGCGCGCCGGCCAGGGACTCCGCAGAGACGCCCAGGCCGAGCAGCGGCGCGAACGG
Organism: uncultured Acetobacteraceae bacterium; assembly: GCA_964236225.1. Taxonomy (GTDB): domain Bacteria; phylum Pseudomonadota; class Alphaproteobacteria; order Acetobacterales; family Acetobacteraceae; genus CAXSEF01. Next base: position 14,150 of record CAXSES010000026.1, on the reverse strand, counting down.
GCTCTGCGACAGCAGCGACGAGAGGTCGGTGCCGCCCGACGCCCCGGCGACGCTGGGCATCGCCGAGGCGGCGGGGGCGACGCTGGCCGCGCCGGCCGAGGCGGCGACGCTGTCCGTGCCGGCTGCGACGTCCGTGCCCGTGCCGCCGGCCACCGTGTTGCCGCTCAGCGCGCCGAGGATCGAGTCAGCCGTGACGCCGGGCAGGTTGAGCAGGGGCGCGAACGGGCTCTGCGACAGCAGCGCCGCAGCGCCCGAGGTGTCGGTCGCGCCTGAGGAGCTGGCGGCGTCCGTGGCCGGCATCGCCGCGCCGCCCGTCATGTCCGCCCCGCCGGCCGTGCTGGTCGGGCTGGTCGCCGACGCGCCGCCGGCGAGCGGGCTGCCGCCAGTGGCCGCGGCGCCGCTGACGGAGGCCGCACCGGTGGCCGCGCTGAAGATGCTGTCTGTGCCAGGGTAGTTGGTGAACGGGTTGCTGCCCAGCATCGTGCTGCTGCCGAACGGGTTGCTGCCGCTGCTGGCGGGAAGGTTGCCGAACAGGGTCGCGGGCGTCACGCCCGGAAGGTTGAGCAGGGCGCCGAACGGGCTCTGGCTCAGAAGCTGCGTCAGGTCCATGCCGCCTGCCGCGCTGGCGCTGCCGGAGGCGTCCATCGCCGGAGCCGCCGCGCCGCCCATGGTGTCCGTGGCGGGCGCGGCCGACATACTGCCGGCGGTCGAGGCCCCCGTGGCCGCGGCGCCGCTGACGGAGGCGGCACCGGTGGCCGCGCTGAAGATGCTGTCCGTGCCCGGATAGTTGGTGAACGGGTTGCTGCCCAGCGCCAGGCTGCCGAACGGGCTGCTGCCGGCGCTGATGGCAGGAAGGTTGCCGAACAGGGTCGCGGGCGTCACACCCGGCAGGTCGAGCAGCGCGCCGAACGGGCTCTGCCTGAGCAGCGACGTCAGGTCCGCGCCGCTCGCAGCGCCTGACATTGCAGCGCCGGCGGCATCTGGCATCGCAGCGCCGGCGGTGGTGTCGGTGCCGGGCGCCGCGCCGGCGATGCTGCTGGCGCCGGTCGAGGCGCCTGGATAGGAAGTGCCGGACATGGATGTGCTCCCGCTCGCGGACAGGCCGCTGTAATCGTAGGTGCCCGCCCCTGCGGTGCCCCCGGTCGAGCCGTAGTTGAAGGCCACGACGAACTTGTTGTTGCCGCCATCGACCTGGACGACGTTGCCGCCGTTGCCGGCGGCCGCGCCGGCCGGCCCGGAGGCGGCGACGAAGTTGTTGGCGACCACGAAGCTGTTGTCGCTGCCGCCGACGCTGACGGTGTTGCCGCCGCCGACATCGACGCTGTTGCCGCCCGAAATGGTGTCGTTGGTGGCCGTGCCGGTGGAGATCGCCCCGCCCTGCCCGGACGCCACGACGTTGGACGTGTCGTCGACGGGCCCGAGGGCCGCGGTCGCGGCGACGGCCGTCGGAACGCTCGCCGTCGCGTCCGGCGGCGCCATGGCCGCGACGTCCGGGGTGGCTGCCGCATCGGGCGCGGCCACGGCGGCCGGGGCGGCTGCGGCGTCCGGCGCGGCCGGGATCATGGCGGCCGGCGCGCCGGACCCGTCCGGTGCGGCGCCGGCATCCGTGCCGTAGTTGTATGCGACGACGAACTGGTTGTTGCCGCCCTCGACGTGGACGGTGTTGCCGCCGTTGCCCGAGCCGGGCTCGCTGCCGGACGCCGCGAAATCGTACTCGATGACGAACGAGTTGTTGCCGCCGGTGATGTCTATGCTGTTGCCGCCGGCGTTGGCGGTCTTGCCTGTGTACTCGATGACGAACTGCTTGTTGCCGCCCTCGACGGTCATCGCGGAGTCGCCGGGGATGATGGTCGTCACCTGGCCGTACTGGGCCGGCGCACCCGTCTGGGCGACGCTGCCGTAGTCCGGGGTGCCGTAGCTGGGGGTGCCGTAATCAGGGGTGGACGAGCCGGACATGGCGTTTCCTCGTGTGGTGACGCTTGGAGCTGCGTCGTTCGGAGTGGCATCGGATCGCGTCCCGGCCGCGGCGCGGGACTAGGCCTCGCTCCCGGCGGCCTGGGGGAGCCTCTGCGCGGCGGGCGGGTCCTGCCTTTGCGCCGCGGGCGGGTCGTCCGGCGCGAACCTCGCGCTCGGCACGCGCTTGTAGGCCTGGCCGCAGCGGACGACCTCGCGGCGGATGGAGCGCGCGCTCTCGAACCGGCGCGACAGCGTCTCCGCCTCGTCCCAGCGGATCGCACGCTGCAGCGCGGTCAGGTCCTCTATGTAACGGCCGACGACCTCGAGGATCGCCGACTTGTTGTGCAGGAACACGTCGCGCCACATGGTCGGGTTGGCGGCCGCGATGCGGGTGAAGTCGGTGAAGCCGCCCGCCGCGTATTTGAGCACCTCGCCCTTGAGCACGCCCTCCAGGTCGTCGGCGGTGTTGACGATGTTGAAGGCCAGCAGGTGCGGCAGGTGCGAGGTGATCGCCAGCACCTTGTCGTGGTGGTCGGCGTCCATGCGTTCCACCTTCGAGCCGACGGCGCGCCAAAGCGCCTCGACCCGCGCCACGGCCGCGCCGTCCGTCACCGCGGTCGGCGTGAGGATGCACCAGCGGCTGCTGAACAGGCCGTCCAGGGCGGCGCCGGGGCCGGACTCCTCCGTGCCGGCGACCGGATGGCCGGGCACGAAGCGGCGCAGGTCCAGGTGGGGCGCGACCAGGTCGATCACCCGCGCCTTCACCGAGCCGACATCGGTGACGATCGCATCCTGGGACAGCCCTGGTGCTATGGCGCGCGCCGCCTCGCCGCTCGCCCCCACCGGCACGCCGATCACGACCAGGTCGGCGCCGCGCGCCGCGTCCGCCGCGTCCGTCGTCGCCGCGTCCACCAGGCCGAGCTGGCAGGCGTGGTCCAGCATGGCCTGGTCGGGCGCGGTGCCGACCAGCCGCGTCGCCAGGCCAAGGCGCCGCACGTCGCGGGCGAGCGAGCCGTTGATGAGGCCGACGCCCACGAAGGTGATCTGCCGGAACAGCGGCGCCGCCGACTGCGCGTGGCCGTCGGGCGCCCGCAACAGGCCGGGCCGCGAGGGAGCGCCCCTCATGCGGCCTCGCCGGCCTGGTGCGCCTGGCGCGCCTCCTTGAGGTTCTGCGCGAGCAGGAAGGCCACCTCCAGGCTCTGCTCCGCGTTGAGCCGCGGGTCGCACTGCGTGTGGTAGCGGTGAGAGAGCGCGGCCTCGGTGATCTCCTGCGCGCCGCCGATGCACTCGGTCACGTTCTGCCCTGTCATCTCCACGTGGATGCCGCCGGCATAGGTGCCCTCCGCGCGGTGGATGGCGCAGAACTCCTCGATCTCCTGCATGATGTGGCCGAACGGACGGGTCTTGAACCCGGAGGCGGCCTTGACGGTGTTGCCGTGCATCGGATCGCAGGACCACACGACATGCAGCCCCTCGCGCTGCACCGCGCGGATCAGCGGCGGCAGGTGCTCGGCGCACCGCTCGCGGCCCATGCGCACGATCAGGGTAAGCCGCCCCGCGACGTTGTCGGGGTTGAGCACGCTGCACAGCTGCAGCAGCCCCTCCGGCGTCATCGTCGGGCCGGCCTTCAGGCCGATCGGGTTGGCGATGCCGCGCATGTACTCGACGTGCGCCCCGTCGAGGTTGCGGGTGCGGTCGCCGATCCAGAGCATGTGCGCGCCGGTGTTGTAGCAGCCCTCGCTCGTGGAGTCGGCCCGGGTCATCGCCTCCTCGTAGCCGAGCAGCAGGGATTCGTGGGACGTGTAGAGCTTGGTCTGCGCCACCAGCGGCGTGGTCAGGTCGGACATGCCGCAGGCAGAGATGAAGTCGAGCGTCTCGGAGATGCGGTCCGCGAGGTCACGGTAGCGCCGGCCCTGCGCAGAGCGCTTGACGAAGCCGAGGTTCCACTCGTGGACGCGGTTCAGCATGGCGTAGCCGCCCTCGGTGAGCGCGCGCAGGAAGTTGAGCGTCGCGGCCGACTGCGAGTAGGCGGTCATCTGCCGCTCTGGGTCGGGCCGGCGGGCCTCCGGCGTGAAGTCGTTCGCGTTGATGATGTCGCCCCGGTAGCTCGGCAGCTCGACCCCGTCCCGGGTCTCGGTGGCCGCCGAGCGGGGCTTGGCGAACTGCCCTGCCAGGCGCGCGACCTTGACCACCGGGACCCCGGCCCCGAAGGTCAGCACCATCGTCATCTGCAGCAGCACGCGCAGCATGTCGCGGATGGCGTCTGCGTGGAAATCAGTGAAGCTTTCCGCGCACTCCCCGCCCTGCACCAGGAAGCCGCGGCCGAACGCCACCTCGCCGAGCTGGCGGCGCAGCTCGCGCGCCTCGCCAGCGAACACCAGGGGCGGCACGTCGCGCAGCCGGCGCTCCACGTCGGCGAGCTGGCCGGCGTCGTCGTAGGTCGGCATCTGCTGGAGCGGGAAGGACCGCCAGGAGGACGGCGACCAGCCGGGACGGCCATCCGCCGTGTCCCGGGAGAGGCCGCCGATGTTGGGTGCGAAATTGCTATCCACGCCATGGGCTCCGATGCTGGAACGATACGATTTGAACTGCCCTCACCCGGGTCGAGGCGGCATCAGGGCCGGCCATCGTCGTCCCGGCCGCTCGTGGGGTGGCCGGTCGCGGGATGATAGGTCTCAGGATGG
>CAXSES010000026.1:0-9410 GCA_964236225.1 uncultured Acetobacteraceae bacterium | reverse complement strand
GGGATGGGCGCCGCCGCTCTCCGTCGCCCCGGGCCCGCCGCGCGCCTGCGCGGCCTCCCTGCGCCCGCGCGGGGCGATGCTGAAGGTGTCGCAGAGCAGCGCGTCCTCCGCGGCGCTGAGCAGCGCCCGCGCCTTCATGCAGGATTCCTGGTACTCGGCTTCCGGGTCGGAATCGGCGACCACGCCGCCGCCGGCCTGCACGTAGAGCATGCCGCCCTTCACCAGCCCGGTGCGCAGCCCGATGCAGGTGTCGAGGTTGCCGTCGGCGCCGATGTAGCCGATGCCGCCCGCGTAGAAGCTGCGCCGCACCGGCTCCAGCTCGTCGATGATCTGCATCGCCCGTATCTTCGGCGCCCCGGACACCGTGCCCGCGGGGAACCCGGCGCACAGCGCGTCGAGCACGTCCGCGCGCTCCGCGTCGAACTCGCCCTCCACGTTGGACACGACGTGCATGACATGGGAGTAGCGCTCCACCACCATCTTCTCCGTCACCCGCACCGTGCCCACCCTGGCGACCCGGCCGACGTCGTTGCGGCCGAGGTCGAGCAGCATCAGGTGCTCCGACAGCTCCTTGGGGTCGGCGAGAAGCTCCTGCTCGAGGGCGAGGTCCTCGCCGCGCGTGGCGCCACGCCGACGGGTCCCTGCGATCGGGCGCACCGTGACCACGTCGTCGCGCAGCCGCACCAGGATCTCCGGCGAGGACCCCACCAGGGCGAAGTCGCCGAGCTGCAGGTAGAACGAGAACGGCGACGGGTTCAGCCGGCGAAGCGAACGGTAGAGGGCGAACGCCGGCAGAGCGAACGGCATCGAGAACCGCTGCGACGGCACGACCTGGAAGGCGTCGCCGGCCCTGATGTACTCCTGGGCCTGCTCCACCATGGCATGGTACTGCGCCCGCGTGCAGTTCGACGTCGCCTCGCCCGCCGGCCCGGCGGCGTGCGCAGGGACGTGCCGGGCCACGCCCCGCTCCAGGCCGGCGACGATGCCGTCGAGCCGCAGGCGGGCCCTCTCGTAGGCGGCGGCGGCGCTCAGCCCCGCCTCCGGATAGACCGGGCTCACCACAGTCATCTCGTCGAGCACGTTGTCGAACACGGTGACGACGGTGGGGCGCATCAGAACGGCGTCGGGGAGGTGCAGCTCGTCTGGGTTCGCGTCGGGAAGCCGCTCGATCAGCCGCACGAAATCGTAGGAGAAGAAGCCGATGAGGCTGGCGCTGCCTGGTGGCAGGTCGGCCGGCAGGTCGATGCGGCACTCGGCGATCAGCGCCCGCAGGCTCTCCAGCGCGGGCAGCGGCGACGGCTCGTAACGCTCCTCGCCCAGCTCCTCGCCCAGGTGACTCGAACGGCTGATCTCCGCGCGGCTGCCATGGCAGCGCCACACCAGATCAGGGTTGAGGCCGATGTAGGAGTAGCGGCCGCGCACCGCGCCGCCTTCTATGGACTCCAGCAGGAAGCTGTAGGGCTGCCCCTCGGTGAGCTTCAGCATCGCCGCCACCGGCGTCTCCAGGTCGGCGATCAGCCTGGTCCACACGACCTGGGGGTGGCCGGCCTCGTAGGCGGCGACGAAGGAGGATGTCTGCGGCGAAACGTACATCATGAGACCCGGCTGCACGAGATGTTGCTGTTCACGTCCCCGGTCCCGCGGCAAACCACCGCAGTCGCACCCGGCGCGGGCGCATGCGCCTGCGCAGGCCGCCGGACGCGCGGAGATCGAGACGAGCCTGCGACCGAGGCGAGGGCCATCTCAGCGCGCCCCGCCCAGCAGCGTCGCCGTGGCCGCGGCGACGTCGTCCTGCAGCAGCAGGCTCTCGCCGACGAGGAAGCAGTGCGCACCCGCCAACGCCATGCGGGCCACATCCCTGGACGACGCCACGCCGCTCTCGCACACGAGCAATCGGTCCGCAGGCACGAGCGGCGCCAGGCGTTCGGTGGTGGAAAGATCGATCTCGAGGGTCTTGAGGTTGCGGTTGTTGACCCCGACCAGCGGAGAGCGGAGCCGAAGCGCGCGCTCCAGCTCTGCCTCGTCATGCACCTCGAGCAGCACGTCCAGGCCGAGCGAGAGCGCCGTCGCCTCGAGTTCCGCCGCCTGGCCGTCGCCCAGGGACGCGAGGATCAGCAGCACCGCGTCCGCGCCCGCGGCCCGCGCCTCGACGACCTGGTAGGGGTCGACGGTGAAGTCCTTGCGCAGCACCGGCAGCGACGCCGCGGCGCGCGCCTCGACGAGATGGGCGACAGAGCCCTGGAAATGCGGCGTGTCCGTCAGCACCGACAGGCACGCGGCGCCCCCGGCCTCGTAGGACGCGGCCAGCGCGGCAGGGCTGAAGTTGGGACGGATCAACCCGCGGCTCGGGCTGGCCCGCTTGATCTCCGCGATCAGGCCGACCTGCCCGGCCTCGACCCTGGACCGCAGCGCGCGGCAGAAGCCGCGGGCCGGCTCCTCGGGCAGAGCGGCCTCCAGCTCGCCGAGCGGCAGGCGCGCGCGGCACAGCGCCACGAGGTCGCGCTTCTCCGCGCAGATCCGCTCCAGCATGTCGCTCATGCCGGCACCGGGTTCGTGACCCGGACCAGGGCGTCCAGCCTCGCTCCTGCCGCGCCGGAATCGATGGATTGCCGCGCCAGCGCTGCGCCCGCCATCAGGTCGTCGGCGCGCCCGGCGACGACCAGCGCCGCGGCGGCGTTCAGGACGACAATGTCGCGGTAGGGTCCCGCCTGGCCAAGCAGAAGCGCCCGCAGCGCCGCCGCGTTGTCCCGTGCGTCGCCGCCCCGCAGATCGTCCAGGGTGGCGCGCGCCAGCCCCGCCTGCTCCGGCGTGACCTCGAAGCGCGTGACAACCCCCGCGCGCAACTCCGCGACGGAGGAGGCGGTCGTCGTGGTCAGCTCGTCCAGCCCGTCATGGCCATACACCACCCAGGCCCGCCGGCAGCCGGACGCACGCAGCACCTCGGCGAAGGGCACCAGCCAATGCGCGGCGAACACGCCCAGAAGCTGATGCCGCACCCTGGCCGGATTGCACAGCGGGCCGAGCAGGTTGAAGATCGTGCGAACGCCAAGCTCTTGCCTGACCTGCGCGACGTGGCGCATCGCCGGGTGATGGCCGGGCGCGAACAGGAAGCCGATGCCCGTCTCGACGATGGCCCGTCCTGCGTCATCGCACGACAGCTCCAGCCCGACGCCGAGCGCCTCCAGCACATCGGCGGCCCCGGAACGGGACGACAGTGCGCGGTTGCCGTGCTTGGCCACCGGCACGCCGCAGCCCGCGACCACGAAGGCGACTGCGGTGGAGACGTTGCGTGTGCCGCGCGTGTCACCGCCGGTGCCGCACACGTCGATCGCGTCCCCGGGAGCGTCCACAACGGCCATGCGGGCCGTCATCGCGCGACTGGCGCCGATGATCTCCGCGGCGGTCTCGCCCCGGACGTGCAGCCCCATCAGCAGAGCGCCGACCTGCGACGGCATCGCCTCGCCCTGCATCAGCAGGCCGAACGCCACCTCCGCCTGCTCCTCATCGAGCGGCGCGCCTGCCGCGACGAGGCGGAGGACGGCCTGCATGTCCTGGCTCATGTCGGGCTCATGCCGGCTGACTGGCCGCGACCATCGCCAGGAAGTTGCCCAGCAACGCGCTGCCCATGCCGGTCTCGATGCTCTCCGGGTGGAACTGCACGCCATGCACGGCAAGCTCGCGATGGCACAGCCCCATGATCATGCCGTCATCGGTCCAGGCATTGACGCGCAGCGATGCCGGCACGCTGCTCCGCTCCACGACCAGGCTGTGGTAGCGCGTCGCAGGGAACGGGTTCGGCAGCCCGGCGAACACGCCGGTGCCATCGTGGCTGATCTGGCTGACGCGGCCGTGCATCGGCCTGGAGGCCCGCACCACCCTGCCGCCGAACACCTGGCCGATCGCCTGGTGCCCGAGGCAGACGCCGAGCACGGGGACCGACCTTGCGGCGCGCTCGATCAGCCGCAGCGAGATGCCGGCGCGGTCAGGGTCGCAGGGCCCGGGCGAGATCACCACCGCGTCAGGGCGCAACGCCATGACGTCGTCGACGCCGAGCGCGTCGTTGCGCATCACGTCCACCCGCACGCCCAGCGCGCCCAGCGCGTGGGACAGGTTGAACGTGAAGCTGTCGTAGTTGTCCACGAGCGTCAGCCGGCGCCGCGCATCGGCACGCTCCAGCCTCGCGGCGACGGCGCCCGACGCCGGGACGGCGGCGAACGCGCCGGCGATGCCCTGCCGCATTCCTTCGGCCGGATGCGACCCGACCAGCGCTGTGGCCGAGCTCATGGCTTCGCGGCCTGCATGTAGCTCATGCCGCGCGCGAAGGAGTCGAGGTTGCCGGCCTTGTTCTCGAGCAGACGCTTCAGGCTCATGCTCTCCGCGCCGTAATCCTCGATCTGCAGCTTGCCGTGCACGGGGGGACGCGCCTTCTCGAAGAACGCGATGCGGTGCTGCACCAGGCCGCGCGCCTCCGGGTTGCCGAACGCGTAGGCGCACGGCACCAGGAACATGCAGTTGCGCTGCACGTAGCCCAGGTCGCGATAGCGGTGCTCGAACTCGAGCAGGCTGTACTCGCCGCAATTGTGCGAGCGGATCGTCACCTCGACGTCGCGGCCGTACTCGTCGGTGAACACGCCCTGCCCTGCCGCGTCCACCTGCTTCGGCCGCAGGAAGAACGCCCACTCGGCCAGGTTGCGCGCGTCGCTGAGGAAGCCAGTCGCGAGGTCGAGCGGGGCATCGACGAAGATCGAGCTGGTCCTGGTCTCGAACTTGCCGACCGCCGCGGACTTGAGCCCCGCCTGGCGCTCAAGCGCGCCCTTCAGGGAGCGGATCTCCGCGGTGTGCACCAGGTGGATGCCCTGCATGATCATCGGCGTGGCGCGCTCCGGCCCGACGAAGCTCAGCCAGTGGAAGTAGCACCCGGCCTCGGCCGAACCCATGTAGTCGGTCGGGAATACCAGCGCCGGGTAGCACTGGAAGTACTTGCCGTACTCGAAGCCGCAATGCCACTCGACGCCGCTGAACATCGGCGTCTCGATGGGGCGCACGTGGTAGAACAGGTCGCTGTGATAGCCCGACGCCGTGCCCCGCCAGGTGTTCTCGTCGATCTGCTCGATCATCCGGCTGTAGAGCGTCCACTCGTCCAGGTTCCGCAGGTCGCGCAGGTAGGCGAGGGCCGCGGCCGGCGAGGTCTCGATGTAGGTCGCGGTGGCGAAGGTGTTGCGTTCCATGGGTTCCGTCGCCTCTCAGTTGGACGTGATCAGGGGGAAGCTGAGCCCCTCGTGCTTCTCGAGAGCCTGGTTGGCGCGCAGGCCCTCGTTGCGCCCGTGGGTCGGGGCGACCCGATCGGCGTCGATGATGACATCCACGACGAACGGGCCGCCGCACGCCAGCGCCTGCGCCAGCGCGCCGCGCAGTTCCCCCTCGCTTTCGACGCGGATGGACCCTGCGCCCATCGCCCGCGCGAGCAGGGCGAAATCAACCGGCGGGAAGGTCGCGTCCGCGGCCCCGCCCATGCCGAGCGCGTCCATGCCCTGGAAGCACATGTTGTAGCGGCCGTCGTTGAGCACGACCCAGACCACAGGGAGCTGCGCCTTGACCGCGGTGTTCACCTCGCTGTTCATCAGCATCGAGCCGTCGCCGGAGATCACCACCGCGGGCTTGCCCGTCGCGAAGGCGGCGCCGAGCGCCCCGGTGGCGGCATGCCCCATCGAGCCCAGGTTGGTGCTCACGCGGTAGCGGTTCGGCTCCGGGAAGCGCAGGCAGTGCGTCGCCCAGGTGAAGGCGTTGCCGGACTCGGCCAGGACGATCGCGTCGCTGCCGTCGACGACCTCCTCCTGAAGCATCGCCATCAGGAAGTCGGGCCGCACCTTGCCGGCGGCATCGGGTGCCGGGAACGCGGGATGCGGCGGCTGCACCTCGGCGACGGACGCCGCCTGGTCCGGCCAGGCGTCGAGCAGCGCGCCCAGAACCTCGTCGCTGTCGCCCTGCACCGCGTAGGTCTCCGCCAGCGGGTAGGCGACGCCGGGCACCATCGGATCGAGATCGACGTGGACGAAGCCGCCCTGCGGCACCAGGCCGGGGTTCCAGAACGACGTCGGCTCGCCGAGCCGCGTGCCGAGCACCAGGGTGCGGTAGGGCGCGTGCTCGCGCATGTGCGCCACGACGGAGGCGGTGTGCCCGCCCATCCCGGTCACGCCGACGAACAGCCTGTGGGTCTCCGGGATCACGCCCTTGGCGCGCGGCGAGCACATCACCACGGCGCCGGTGCGCTCCGCGAACGCCAGCAGGCGGGCGGAGGCGTGACGCGCGCCGAACCCCGCCCAGATCGCGAACGGCCGGCCCGACAGCAGGGCGACGCAGCGCGCGATCGCCGCGGGGTTGACGGTGGGGGCCACCGAGTCGCCGCCGCGCGCCGCCAGCCTCGGCAGCGGCTGGGACAGCGTCACGCCCTGAACGGCGTTGGGCACGCTGATGTGGGCCACGTAGCCGCCAGGACGGCGCAGGCCCGCCGAGACTCGGCGCAGCACCTGCGGTAGCTGGTCGGCGCTGTCGAGCACCACCGCGTCGTCGAACCAGGCACCCGCCTGGAACAGGCCGCCGGAGGGCATCGTGTAGCTGCTGGTCTCCTGGATGCCGCCGCGGCCGCGCTGCGGCGCCGAGGCGTAGGCGGAGATTAGGACGACCTTGGCGCCCTCGCTGCGCGCCGCGATCATTCCGGTCAGCGCGTTGGTGATCCCCGGCCCGGTCGTGGTGAACACCACCACGGGAACGTTCGCGGCGATCGAGGCCTCGGTGGCGGCGAATGCCGCGCCGCTCTCGTGGCGGAAATGCAGGAGGTGGAGGTGCTTCGACAGCGAGGCCCAGAGCAGCGCCTGGGCGCCGCCGCAGACGCCGTAGGCATGGACCACCCCGAGCATCTGCATCGCCTTGCCAAGGCCATCCGCCACCGTCGTCGCAGTGGCCGCGGGGAGCTGCCGCACGTCGGCAGTCAGATCGGATACGTCCATGTTTGTCTTGTCCGCCATGCTGGTCTGGTCGATGTGAGTGCGAAGTTCCCGACGCTGCGGACTAGATCCGCGACGATCGTATAGTTGCAAGAGCCGCCACGTTGACCTGCTCCGGGCTGCATGACTTCGGTCGATGAATACCGCCACCGGTTTCGTCTTCCGGCAGGCGACAGAGGCTCATGACAAGGCCGACGCATCGTTGTTGTTCATGGTCCAGTAAACAAATCAACGTTACTTAGGGACTGCCTGGCTCCGGGCCAGGCAGTCCGGAATATCCAGCGTCCTCCCTGCCGACCCATGCGGCACCCGAAGGGTTGCATCGTCGCCCGCCGCGATGACCCTCGATAGAATGTAGACCGGGTATCCATGTATGACTTGTGTTGGTGAGACCAACTGTGGCGGAAATAAATCGCGCGTTCCACCCCAAGCCTTGTGCATCGGGGCCGCGCGATCCAGAGTCATGCGGGCCAGAGTCATGCGGGATTGCAAGACCGACTCCCGCGCTGCTACTCGGGACCATGGCTTCGGCCATGCTCGCGGAGCCGGCTGCCGCCGGCGGTCGGCGCCGCGCCGAATGCTGCCGCCCGAAACCCTCGTCCGGCGGCGAGCCGGGTCCGGCACCTGCAGTCCGCCCGGCCTGAAGGCCTGCGCCCGTCCCGCAGGCCCGCGAAGAACTCGGCGCCGCGGCACGGCGCGCATCGTGCCTCGGCTCCCGCGTGTCCCGAACGACCGCCACGCCCTGTTGTCCCGGCCCGCCACTTCGTCACGCAGGACCCGCACCATCATGTTCGAGACGCTCACCCCCCAGCCCGCCGATGCGCTGCTCTCCCTGATCGGGCTGTTCCTGGACGACCGGCGCAGCGGCAAGCTCGACCTCGGCGTGGGCACGTATCGTGACGAGAGCGGAACCACCCCGGTCATGCAGGTGGTCAAGGCCGCCGAACGCCGCCTCCTGGAGACCCAGACATCCAAGACGTATCTCGGGCCGGAAGGCGACATGCGGTTCGTCGGCCTGCTGCGCGAGGTCGTCGCGGGACCGTCCGACGGGTTGGGAGGCCGGCTGGTCGGGGTGCAGACGCCGGGGGGCGGGGGCGCGTTGCGGCTCGGCGCCGAGCTGGTCGCCATGGCCCGGCCGGGCGCCACCCTGTGGCTTGGCACGCCGACCTGGCCGAACCACCCGCCGATCTTCGCCGCCGCCCGCCTGGCCGTGCGGGAGTATCGCTGCTTCGATCCGCGCACCCAGGCCGTCGCCTTCGACGAGACGTGCGCCGCGCTGGACAGCGCGGCCGCGGGCGACGTCGTGCTGCTGCATGGCTGCTGCCACAACCCGACCGGCGCCGACCTCAGCGAGAGCCAGTGGGACGAGCTGGTCGCGATCCTCGTCAACCGCGACCTGGTCCCGTTCGTCGATCTCGCCTACCAGGGCCTGGGGCGCGGCCTGGAACCAGACGCCTACGGCGTCCGGCGCGTGCTCGGCAGCGTCCGCGAGGCGCTCGTCGCCTGTTCCTGCGACAAGAATTTCGGCCTCTACCGCGAGCGCACCGGCGCCCTGTTCACGCTCGCCGAAACCCCGTCGGCGGCGGATATCGCGTGGGTGAACCTGCTCGCCCTCGCCCGGGTCAACTGGTCGATGCCGCCGGACCACGGGGCGGCCGTCGTGCGCGCCGTGCTGGAATCGCCCGAGCTGTCGCGGGCCTGGCGGGACGAGCTGGACGCGATGAGGCGGCGCATCGCGTCGGTGCGCGCCGCCGTGGCGTCGTGCGAGCCAAGGCTGGCCTTCCTGGCGCGCCAGCACGGCATGTTCTCGCTCCTGCCTCTGACCCGCGACGAGGTCGGCGCCGCGCGGGAGCGGCATGGCGTCTACATGGCCGGCAACGGCCGCTGCAACCTGGCGGGCCTGCGCGTCGCCGACGCCGAACGCTTCGTCGAGGCCCTGCGGGCGGTCAGCGGTGTCCTTGCAGCCGCCTGAGCCGGCACACCCGAGCCGGTACGCCTGAGCCGGTATGCCTGGGCCGGCACGCCTGCGCCCCAGGCCCGCCCGCCATGGCTTGGCGCGCGGCCCGGTCGATCCGCAGGCATCCGCCATCCGACGGGCTCGCGCCCGCGCCCGCCACCAGCGCGCTCCTCCTTTCGTTGCGAAGACAACGCGAACAGGCACTGCAATGAGAACGGTCATCCTCATCGGCATCATGGGCGCCGGCAAGAGCACGGTCGGTCCGGCCCTGGCGGCGAGGCTGGGCCTGGAGTTCCGCGACTCCGACGCGGAGATCGAGGCATCGGCCGGCTGCTCCGTGTCCGAGTTCTTCCAGCGCTTCGGCGAGTTGGAGTTCCGCAGCGTCGAACGTCAGGTGATCCGTCGTCTTTTGTCTGGGCCGCCTCTGGTCCTGGCGACGGGCGGGGGCG
>CAXSES010000025.1:12197-17062 GCA_964236225.1 uncultured Acetobacteraceae bacterium | reverse complement strand
GAGCCCAGTCTCGCCTGCCTGCCGCCGTGCCCATGATCCCCGGCCCTGGGCAAGCGTGGAAGCCACCGGTGCGTCGCTCAGTCGTGCGGCTTCGCGGCCGCGAAGGCCGCCTGCGCCGTCGGCGCCGCCTCGGCCTGGAAACGCACCTGCCACTCCCGGTACGGCATGCCGTAGACGATCTCGCGCGCGTCCGGGTCACTGATCGCGACGTCGCGTGCCGCCGCCGCCTCGCGGTACCAGCGCGACAGGCAGTTCCGGCAGAACCCCGCCAGGTTCATCAGGTCGATGTTCTGCACGTCGGTGCGCTCGCGCAGATGCGCCACCAGGCGGCGGAAGGCGGCGGCCTCCAGTTCGGTGCGGGTCGCGTCGTCCATGTCCTCTGCCATCGTGTGCTCCTTGCGCCGCACGGGCGACGGCTCAGGGGGTGTGGGTGCGCCAGGCACGGAAAAGAAGGCAAGGTTGAGGCTCTGCCTCAAACTCCGCCAAAGGCTCGCCTTTGGAATCCACTTGCTCAGGGAAGGAGCTTCCAGAGGCATCAGGCTTTTGGACCGTATGTCAACAACCGATCTGACCGGTCTGGAAGCCGTGGCTCCTCGGGAAGAACGCGCCCGGGCCAAACGGCAGAACGCTGCTGGGACATGGTCTTGGCGGATCTGGGCGAAGCCCGGCCTTGCTTGCTGCCTCGCCGCCCTGCCGCGGCAGCCAGGGCACGCAACCCCTTGCGCTGCGCCGGACGGCGGTGTCTGTGCCGTGGCTGCAACCGGGGGGTGTCCGCCTCGCGGCCGACGCGGCGACACAGCATGGCGGCAGAAGCCTGCCGGATCGGGGGCAGAATGGCGGGCCTGCGCAAGATGCGTCGCGCGCGGCGCACGAAGATCCTCGCGACCCTCGGCCCCGCCTCCTCCTCGCCCGAGGTGTTGGCGCGCCTGTTCGACGCCGGGGCCGACGTGTTCCGCCTCAACTTCAGCCATGGCAGCCACGAGGACCACGCCGCCCGCATCGTGCTGATCCGCGCGCTGGAGGAGCGGGTCGGCCGCCCGATCGGCATCCTCGCCGACGTGCAGGGCCCCAAGCTGCGAGTCGGCCGCTTCGGCGCCGGCCGCGTCCACCTCCAGACCGGCCAGAAGTTCCGCCTCGACCTCAGCCCCGTCCCCGGCGACCGCGAGCGCGTCCAGCTCCCCCACCCCGAGATCATGTCGGCCGCCGGAATCGGCACCACCCTGCTGCTCGACGACGGCAAGCTGCGGCTGCGCGTGGACCGCAACCGCGGCGACCACCTGGAGTGCGAGGTCGTCACCGGCGGCCCGCTCTCCGACCGCAAGGGCGTCAACGTGCCCGACGTGGCGCTCTCCATCCCCGCTCTCACCGCGAAGGACCGCGAGGACCTCGACTTCGTGCTCGCCCAGGGCGTGGAATACATCGGCCTGAGCTTCGTGCAGCGCCCAGAGGACGTGGCCGAGGCGCGCGAGATCGCCGCCGGCCGCGCCTGGATCATGACCAAATTGGAAAAACCGCAGGCGCTCGACCGGCTCGACGAGATCATCGCCCTGTCCGACACGGTGATGGTGGCGCGCGGCGACCTCGGCGTGGAGCTGCCGCCAGAGGAGGTGCCGCTCGCCCAGAAGCGCATCGTGCGCGCCTGCCGCCAGCTCGGCAGGCCGGTGGTCGTGGCCACCCAGATGCTGGAGAGCATGATCACCGCGCCCTCGCCCACCCGCGCCGAGGCGTCGGACGTGGCGACCGCGGTGTTCGACGGCGCCGACGCGGTGATGCTCAGCGCCGAGACCGCCGCCGGGCAGTTCCCGATCGAGGCCGTCACCATCATGGACCGCATCGTCGCCCGGGTGGAGCAGGACGCCGGCTGGCGCGCCATCACCGACGCGAGCCGTCCCGCCCCGGACGGCACCATCTCGGACGCCATCGCCAACGCCGCGCGACAGATCGCGCACAGCATCGGCGCCGAGGCGATCGCCGCCTACAGCCAGTCCGGCGCCACCGTGCTGCGCCTCGCCCGCGCCCGCCCGGAGGTCCCCGTCCTCGGCGTGACCAGCGAGCTGCGCACGGCGCGCCGGCTCGCGGTGGTCTGGGGCGTGCACGCCGTCGTCGCCGAGCAGGTCGTGACCATGACGCAGGCGGTGGAGCGCGCCGGGCGGTTCGCGCGCGCGGAGGGACACGCAGGGCCGGGCCGGACGATCGTGGTCGCAGCCGGCGTGCCGTTCGGGCAGGCGGGGACCACGAACGCGCTCAGGGTGGCGGTGGTGAAGTAGGGCAGGCAGCAAGGCCGGGCTCTGCCCGGACCCGCAAAGGGCCGAGGCCCTTTGATCCCATTCCTCAAGGGAAGGGTTCCAAGGGCCCTGCCCTTGGCGGGGTCCAGGGGCGGCGCCCCTGGCCTTCCTTTCTCGCGCCTTGCGTGCGAAGACCGCTTGCGCCGTCCGCCCCGGTTGCACCAGCATGACGCCATGGCGCCCAAGCCCGCATCCTGGCTCCTGGCGGCGCTGGCCGTGCAGCTCGCCTGCCCTGGCGCCCGCGCGGCCGAGATCAGGCTGGAGCGCCTCCCCAGGGTGGGCATCAGCATCATCACGGTGGTCGGCGAGATCACGCAGGAGGACGGGGAGCGCTTCTCTGAGGTGGCCGCCCAGGTCAGGGGCCACGCCGCGGTCGAGTTCGACAGCCCGGGCGGCTCCCTGCTCGCAGGGCTGCAGATCGGCCAGGTGACCCGCCTGCACCATTTCGCGACCTTCGTGGCCGACGGCGTGGTGTGCGCGTCGGCCTGCGCCTTCGCCTGGCTGTCCGGGGCGCCGCGGATCATGCAGGCGCACAGCCACATCGGCTTCCACGCCGCCTTCATCGAGAAGGGCGGCGCCAAGATCGAGAGCGGCGTCGGCAACGCGCTGGCCGGCGCCTACCTGAACAACCTCCAGCTCTCGTTCGAGGCGATCGTCTACGTCGAGCAGGCCCACCCGGACGAGATCACCTGGCTGACCGTCGCCGACGCGAACCGCCTGGGCATCGCCGTGCGCGTGATGCCGTCCCGCTCCGGACATCAGGCGCAGCCCGAGGAGGAGGCTCCCGAACCGGCGAACCGCCCCGCCGCGGCGCCGACGCCCCCGCCGCGCAGGCACGACCCCGCGACCTCGGTGCTGCTGCCCGAGCTGACGGCGCCCGAGCCCGTCGAGGCGACGCCCATCCTGTCGCAGGAGGACCGGGCGCGGCGCTTCGTGTCGGAGTACTTCGCCCACTGGTCCGAGGCCGGCCCGGAGGCGCTGCGCTACTTCGAGGCGAGCTACTCGCCCGAGGTCGCGTTCTACGGCCGCACCGTCGCGCGCGACGCGCTGATGGCCGGCAAGAGGAGCTACGTGCAGCGCTGGCCGGTGCGGGTCTACACCGCGCGGCCGGAGACAATGCGGGTGTTCTGCAACGAGGCGACGCGGACCTGCACCGCGACCGGCACCGTGGACTGGGACTGCCGCAACCCGGGGCGCGGCGCGCAGTCCAGCGGGGCGGCGCGGTTCCTGCTCACCGTCGAGGGCGCGGCGGGGGAGGAGACGATCCTCGCGGAGAACGGGGCGGTGCTGTCGCGCGACGCGGAGCCGCGCTGAGACAATCGGCCAGATTGGCTGGTCCATGGACCTCTGGCGTGACCGGCCAGGCAGGCAAGGTTGAGGCCCCGCCTCCAGGCACCGGGCCTCAAGCTCCGTCAAAGGCCGGGCTTTGAAGGCCACTTGCTTCAGTAAGGCCGGTCCAGGGGCGGTTCGCCCCCGCCTTGAAGCAAGGGCGGGTCTGGGCGGAGCCCGGCCTTGCTTGCTGATGGGCCGACAAACCCGGCCGCTGGCATGAGAAAGGCCGAGGCCCCGCCCGCGCCGGGGCGCCTGGAACCTTTCGCCCGGGAGGAAGATCAGGCGGCCTCGGGGCCTTCTCGGGTCCGGGTGGAGCTGGCCGGAGGTTCCGACGGCCGCGAGACAGGCCGGCGGAGGCGAAGCCCGGCCTTGCGTCCGGCCTGCGCCGCCAACTATCTCAGGGCGCCGGGACCTGGACCACCTCCATCGTCCAGGGCCCGCTCGCGTCCACTTCGAGGTAGAAATCCCCGGCCTTGGGCTGGTACGCGCTGCTGGCGCCGTGCTGAGGCGCCTGGGCGATGAGCGTGGTCGTGGCGGCTCCCACGAGATGCAGCACGGCGGAGAACGCGCCGTCGCTGCGCCACCTGACCTCCCAGGGCCCGTCGACGTGGAACGGCCGGGTGGTCATGGTCGCCGACCCGGCCCAGCGCGCCACGGGCACGTCGGCGGCCGCCTGCGTCACCTCGGCCCGGCGGGGGGGCGGCGGCGGATCGTCGCGGGGCGGGCCGACGTCGACGCCCTCCTCGCCCGCGCCGCGCAGTCGCTGGCGGCTGTAGGCGTCGTACTCGAACGACTGCACGATCCTGGGCATGTTCGCCGGATCGAAGCGGGCCCAGACGATCTTGGCGTAGGTCGCGCGGTCGAAGCGGAAGGCGAACAGCGGCTGGGCGACGTCGCGGCCGTACAGGTCGGTGGTGAACGCGGCGGCCTCGAAGCGGCAGAGGTCGGTGGAAGCTGGCTGGACGGCGTAGAAGGCGCGCACGGCGCGCGCCGCCAGCTCGGTGCGCAGGAACGCCATCTCGGCGGCGAACAGGCGCGCGCCTTCGTCGACCTTGCGCCCGGCCGGCGCCTTCGGCGCGCCGGACGCGGTGGCGCCCGGGCCGGCGGCGGTGGCCAGCGCGTCGGGATCGCGGACCTGGAGCGTGACGGCGCACGGCCCGGACGAAGCCACGCCCACGGTGACGCCGGCCTGCGTGGCCCTGGCCTGGAAGTCGTCCCACCTTGCCCGTGCCGAGGCGCTCCCCGCGC
>CAXSES010000025.1:5648-12097 GCA_964236225.1 uncultured Acetobacteraceae bacterium | reverse complement strand
CCTGCCCAGCGCCGCCCTGCCCTGCCCCTTCCTGTCCAGCGCCGTCCCGTGCGGCCTCGCGCGCGCCGTCCTGCCCGGTTCCGCCCGGGACGGACTGGCGCGACAGGGCGAGCGCGTGCGCGTCGCCGAGCAGCCCGGTCGGCGACAGGCCCATGGTCTGCTGGAACGCCGAGATCGCCGCGCGGGTGCTGGCGCCATAGACCCCGTTGGCCGCCTGGTCCGGCGCCAGCAGCCCGATCCGCTGCAGGTCGCGCTGGAGGGCGACGTGCTGGTCCAGGCCGCGCCGCGCCTCCTCGCGCGCCGGGCCGTCGAGCCGCGCGGCCCAGGCGGCGCGCTGGCGGCCATACTCGCGCTCGACGCACTCCGCCGCGGCGGCGGGCGCGTCGGCCCCGGCCTGGGCGGGAATGGCGCAGGCGCTGCGCACGACGCGGCCGAACTCCGCCGCCTCCGCGCGCAGCGTGGCCTGCCGGGCCGGCGGGGATTGCTGGCGCAGCGCCTGGTAGGTCTGCACGAACTCCAGGTCGCGGCGCGACAGCGCGGCGCTGGCGCAGATCATCCGTCCCAGCGCGTCGCGCGGGCTCGGGCAGGCGAAGCTCGGCCCGAGCCGGGGAGCGCCGACCTCGGCCGGTGCCGCCTCGAGCCGCCCCGCCTCGCGCGCCCCTGTCTCGCGCACCCTCGCCTCGCGGCCCGCTGCCTCGCCCGGCACCGCCCCGCCCTGCGTCGCCTCGCCCACCGCTGCCGCCGGTCCGGCCCAGGAGCCGAGCAGCGCCCAGGCCGCGAGCAGCGCCCGGCCGGCGCGGCACGCCTCCCGGCGCCGCCGCCCTGCTCGGGAGCGCGCGTCCGTCACCGCGCCCTAGGCCGGCGGCAGCGTGACGTCGTCGCCGTCCGCGCCCCGGCATGCGAGGCCCGCGACGGCGACGGCCGGACGGCAGGCCAGCGTGGCGTCGAGCTGGAACGGCCCGCCGGCACGGGCGCAATACAGCAGCATCCTGTCCTGGCGGTCGTGGCGGGCGTCGTCGATTGAGGTGACGCGCGCGCTGCGGCACACGGCGTCGGCCCGCCGGAACAGGCCGGGGCCAACACTGAACTCGCCGTACACTCCGGTGCCGGGGTCGTTCCAGAACGAGTTGGCGTCGGTGGGCAGCAGCGGCGGCGGCTCGCGCAACAGGTCGGCCTGGCTCTGCGCGAACGCCGCGGGCTTGCACGCCCCCGCCAGCACCGCCAGCGCCGCCGCGCCAATCCGGCCTGCCACCCGCACGCGCCCTCCGGTGCGACGCCCCGCCACGGCTCAGGCCGAATGGTAGGTGTAGTCGCCGTTCGCCATGCGGCAGGCGACCAGCGGCTGCGCCGCCTCGCCGGAGCTGGGCGCCGGCACGCTCATGGCGCGCCGGCAGTCGCTCGACTCGTGGTCGGCGTACGGGTCGCTCGTGACCTGGTATTGCCCGCTGTGGCCGGACGGGCTCTGCCAGGCGATGGTGCTGCCGGTGCGCGCCGCCTCCAGGTTCGCCACCAGCGCCTGCTGGGCGGCCGCGCAGTCCTGCTGGTCCGCGACGTGCCCGCCGATCACGCCCGCCAGCAGCCCGATGCCGGCGCCGATCGCGGCCCCCCGCCCGCCGCCGGCAGCCGCCCCGAGCGCCGCCCCGCCCGCAGCCCCGCCCACGGCGCCGATCATCGCCTTCGGCCCGATGATCCGGCAGGCGCTGGCCTCCTGCTGCTGCGGCGAGGAATACGCGCAGCCCGAGACCGCGGCGGCGAGCGCCAGCGGCAGGAGCAGTCCGGCGGCGTGGGGCATGGCACTCTGTCCGATCTGGCTGGGGTGGGGGCTAGGGCGGCGGGATGTAGCGCGCGACGGCGGGGTCGGCCGGGCTGCCGGTCTCGACCACGGCCGGGCCCGTGCCGCCGCCCGGGCCTGGACCGCCATCCGTGCCGCCGCCCGCGACCGGGCTGCCGGTCGCGTCGTCGCCGACCACGATCCCCAGCCCGCTCTCGGCGAGCGCGATCCGTCCGGAGCGCGGCGCGCCCGGCGCCTCGGAGAAGTCCGACGGCCCGGAATACGCCCCGCCCGGCCCCGGCCGCGCGTAGGTCGGCCTGAGCACGGCGACGCGGCGGCGCGCGCTGCGCGGTGCTGCGCCGGCGAGCGCCAGGAAGGCGGGGTCGACGGGCCGGGCCGCCACCAGCGCCATGTTCGCCGCCTCGCTCGGCGAGAGGAGGAACTCGACGCGGCGGTTGCGGGCGCGACCGGCCTCGGCGGCGTTCGACGCGATCGGCTGCGCATCGCCGATGGCCACCACGCTGAGCTGCCCGGGGCCCGCCCCGGAGTCGACGAGCGCCTGCATCATGCCGAGCGCGCGCGCCTGCCCCAGCGCCTGGTTGGCGCGCTCGGTGCCGGTGGCGTCGGTGTGGCCGAGCACAGTGACGCGCAGGTCTGGCACGTCGTGGCGCATGTTCTCCGCCATGATCCGCAGCGCCGCGAGCGCGCCACGCTGCGGCGCGGCGCTGCCGGGCGCGAAGAAGTCCCGCTCGGCGAAGGTGACGCGGATCACCGGGATCGGCCGGCCCGCGCCAGGCACGTCGCGCGCCGGCACCACGAGCTGCTCGATCCTCGGCGGCGCCACGCCGTCGAGGCGGGCCAGCCGCTGCACCCGGCCCACACGGTCGGCCAGCTCCAAATCCATGGTCTCGTCGGCGCTGCGCAGCGTCTGGCCCTGGGGCTGCGACCCGGCCTGCCACTGCGTCTGCACGCAGCCGAACAGCGCCACCACGCATGCCGGGAGCAGGAACCAGCGCGCCAGCCGGCCCGGCAGGTCAGCGCAAGGCGTGTTCCTCGGACGTCGTGGACGAACCATCGCCTTGCTCGATCTGTGTTCCGGGCCGTGCCTCGTCGTAGTTCCTGGGAAAGAGGTTGTCCATACCATTGCAGGAACAACTTGAGGTTGAGACAACCAGGATGGTGCATTCCGGCAACACTCTGGATACCTCGGCCCGAGCGGCAGGATGCCGCGCCCGGCGTCGGGGCGGTCTGGATGCCACCAACGGCCGGAATTGTTGACCGATGGGCAAGCAAGGCTGGGCCGCCCCTCGCTTGATGGGCGCAGGTCCAGGGGCTCGCCTTTGGGAACCTGGGGTTTGGCGCAGGGTGCTGCCGGGGCGGTCCTGGTGGAAAGTTCCGGCTTCGCGCCCGTCTAGACGAAGACGGAGCCCGCCACGCTGGCCACCTCGAGCAGCGTGACCTGCGTCCGGTCGGAGAAGCTCAGCACGGCGTTGCCGCCAACCATGGTGAGTTCGGGGCCTGCGGCATAGCCCTGCGTGGCGATCCGGTCGGTCGCGGGCCGGAACCCGGAGACCACGAGGCTGCCGCCGCCCTGGCCCGCCGCCACGCCGATCAGGTCCGCCCCGGCGCCGGCGAACAGCGTGGCCGCGCCGGAGCCGACCTGGACGTAGTCGGCGGCGGGCCCGCCCAGGATCAGGTCCGCTCCGCCGCCGGCGAAGATCGCCGTGGTTCCGCTGCCGCCGACGAGCGTCGCCGCGCCGCTGCCCGCGACCAGGACGTCGTGGCCGCCGCCGGCCACGATCAGGTCGCTGCCCGTGCCGCCGAAGAAGCGGTTGTCGCCGAGCGCGCCGGAACCGGTCAGGGTCTCGTTGCCGGCGCCGGCCGCCACCACGTTGTTCGTGTTCCCGGCGGCGACGAGGAGGTCGCCGTTGCCGCCGCCGCCGATCGAGGAGCCGTCGTAAGCGGCCGCCGAGACGCCGGGCGGCGCGAACTCGGCATCGTATACGGGGTCGGTGATCGTGGAGCCCGCCACGAGGACGTTGCCGCCGGCCGTGCCGCCGAACAGGGAGGCCACCGCGTCGGCCGCGAACACGGTGACGCTGCCGGTGCCGCCGGTCACGGAGAGGCTTTCGAAGACCGGCGGCCCCTCGAAATTGGCGTAAGGGGCGCCCAGGCCGAAGCGTCCGATCACCTCGACGTGGCCGCTGCCGTTCGCGACGCTCAGCCCGGCGATGCCGCCAAATATCGTGTCGTCGCCGTCCACGGTGCTCACGGTCGCGTCCTGCTGGATCGCCGCGTCGAACGCGCCGAGGCTCACGCCGGCATCGAGCGCCAGGGTGCCGCTCTGCACGCTGACCTGGCCGGTGCCGGCGGCGCCCGGCGCCGCGACCTCCAGGCGGCCGCCGACCAGGTCGGTGCCGCCGGCGTAGGTGTTGCCGGCATGGGACAGGACGAGGTCGCCGCCGCTCAGGAAGAGGCCTTCGCTGCCGAGCGCCAACCGGCCGCTGCCGGTGATCGCTCCGGCCAGGGTGCCGCTCGCCTCGGGAAGAAAGGTGGTGCCGGCAAGGTCGAGGGGGTTGGCGAGGACTCCGAGCGTGCCGTCCAGCGTGGCGCTGGTCAGGGCGAGCGGACCCTGGCCCAGCGTGGCGCCGGCGTCGAGCTGCAGGCCCGCCGCATACACCTGGCCGGACTGGAACGAGAGCGCGGCGGTGCCGGTCAGGCGAAGCCTGGCGTAGCCCACCGTGAACGTGCCGGCCGTGACGGTCCCGGCCAGGGCGAGCGTGCCGTAACGCATCGCGTCGTCGATGACCGTCAGCGCCGCCGCGGCACCGCCGCCGGTCACGGTGTAGGGCGCGCCGGCGTCCAGCGTCTGGTCGAACAGCGCGGTGTCGGCTGCACCCGGCACGCCATTGGTCCAGTTGGACGCCGTGTTCCAGTCGCCCGAACCCGCGATCCAGCGTGTGTTTGCCACGGTGCCGCCTCCCCTGTCCTGCCGGCGTCATGCCGCACGACGCGGCGCGCTGTTCGACTTCTCCGACGTGGCCGTTCTGACACGACGGCCGGCGATGCGGTCCATGCCGGCGTGAACCTGTGGCATGAGCGGTGAGGCAAGCAAGGTTGAGGCGCCGCCTTCAGGCACTGGGCCTCAAACTCCGCCAAAGGCGCGCCTTTGGAACCAACACCTAGGTAAGCCGGTCCAGGGGCGAGGCTGGCCAAAGGTTCCGACGACCCTCTTGGGTCGTTGGAAGGGCCAGGCGAGGGGGCTCGCCCCCCGCCTTGAAGCAGGGGCGGGTCTGGGCGCAGCCTGTCAAAGGTTCCAATGGCCCGCTTGGGCCATTGGAATGGCCAGCGGAGGGAGGGCCCAGCCTTGCTTGCTGCCGGCGCTTCTCAGGCCCGCGCCATCCGCCGTCTCTCGCGCTGCCGGCGCACGATGCGCACCATTCGCCGCACGCCCGCGCTCTGCTGCTGCCACCAAGTCCCGTGCACCAGCGCGTGCTCCGCGCCCGGGTCGCCGGTCTCCACGCAGATGCGGGAGAAATCCGCGGTGCCGAACAGCACGTCCCAGTAGGGCAGCACCGCCCCGTAGTTGCACGAGCGCTCGCCGGCCGCCGCGATGCCGTGGTGGGCGCGGTGGAAGCGCGGCGAGATCAGCAGCCGGTCGCCGAGCCGGCCGAAATGCGCGGTGGTGTTGGCGTGGCTCATGCTCTCCAGCAGCCGCTGCAGCAGCACGAGCAGGGGGAACTGCATCGGCGGGATGCCGATCAGCAGGGCGAGCGCCATGAACCACACGTACTGGATCAGGTCGTCGATCACGTGGTTGCGGTCGTCGGACCAGAAGGTCATCTGCTCCTGCGCGTGGTGCAGGGAATGCAGCGCCCACCACCAGCCGAAGCGGTGCGACAGCCGGTGGCGCCAGTAGTCGGCGCAGTCCAGGATCAGCAGGTAGCAGCCGAAGGTCAGCACCGGATGTCCCATCAGCACCGGCGCCACCCGCTCCAGCGTCGGCGGCACCCAGCCGTGGTCGGCGAGGAAGCCGTTGAGCGAGACCTGGAGCTGGTAGAACAGCACGAAGGTCACGAGCGGGAACACGCCGACACGGGAGACCAGGGTGTAGAGCACGTCCACGCCCACCGCCTTGCGGTCCGGCCAGTGCTGGAGGGGACGCAGCCTCTCCAGCGGCAGGCACACGGCGTAGGTCACGGCGACCTGCACCACGCCGTAGATCGCGAAGACCGCCCAGCCGAAGGCGACGTCCTCCCAGTCCATCAGGTCGAGGGCGTAGAGCATGGGCACCAGCAGGTGCTCCTGCAGCCAGCCGGCCGCCAGCGTGAACGGGTCCATGGCCTCTCCGAGGATCGCCGGACCGGCACCGGCCCGGCGATGCTGATAGCACGGCGGCGGGGATGGCGCAGCAGCAGGCGAGGTCGGGTCGTGTCCCGCCTCGAGAGGCCAGGGCTCTGCCCCTGCCTGGAGCGGGGACCCGGCAGGGGCGAGCCGCCCCTGGACCGGCCTTGCCCAGGTCGTGGAGTCCAAGGGCGAGCCTTCGGCGGGGTCCCCGCTCCAGGGCCTGGAGGCTGCGTTCCCGCTCTGTTGCAGACCTGCGCGGCATGCTACCCTGGCATCCTACGCCATCGTCCCCGCGAGGGCGAACCGTCGGAGGGTCCCAGACACAGTGTCC
>CAXSES010000025.1:0-5548 GCA_964236225.1 uncultured Acetobacteraceae bacterium | reverse complement strand
CTACGCCATCGTCCCCGCGAGGGCGAACCGTCGGAGGGTCCCAGACACAGTGTCCGGCACGCGCATCCTGATCGTCGAGGACGAGTTCCTCATCCGCCTGACCCTGGCCGAGGCGCTGGCCGACGAGGGGTTCGACGTGGTCGAGGCGGAGACCGGCGACGAGGCGCTGCGCCTGATCGCGGGCGACCCGGCGATCCGGCTGATGCTCACCGACCTGCAGCTCCCGGGCACGCTGGACGGCGCCGCGCTCGCGGCGCGCGCCCGCGAGCACCGGCCGGCGCTGCCGATCATCTTCGTGACCGGGCGTCCGGAGGCGGTGGGCACGCTGCTCACCGCGCGCGACCTGTTCATCGCCAAGCCCTACCTCCCCTCGGAGGTCTGCACGGCGGCCAAGCGCCTGATCGCCGCCTGACGGCACGCTGCGTGCATCGCAGGCGACGGGCCCAGGTGGCGGGGCGCCCCGCTCCGCGTCCGCCCGCGGAGCCGCCATGACGATCAACGCGCCCAATCCCCTGCTCGCCACCGAGGAGATGCGGCGACTGCGCGGCCCGGATCTCGCGGCCTGGCGGCGCTGGGGACCCTACCTCAGCGAGCGGCAATGGGGCACGGTGCGCGAGGACTACAGCCCCGGCGGCGACGCCTGGAACTACCTGACGCACGACCATGCCCGCTCCCGCGCCTATCGCTGGGGCGAGGACGGGCTCGCGGGCTTCGGCGACGAGGCCCTGCACTGGTGCCTGGGGCTGGCGCTGTGGAATGGCCGCGACCCGATCCTCAAGGAACGCCTGTTCGGACTGACCAACGCCGAGGGCAACCACGGCGAGGACGTCAAGGAGCTGTACTTCCACCAGGACGCGCTGCCGTCCCATGCCTACCTGCGCATGCTCTACAAGTATCCGCAGGCCGAGTACCCCTACCAGCACCTGATCGACGAGAACGCTCGGCGCGGGCCGCACCTGGGCGAGTACGAGATCCTCGACACCGGGGTGTTCGACGCAGAGCGCTATTTCGACGTCACCGTCGAGTATGCGCGCGACGCTCCGGACGACATCCTGATGCGCGTCACCGTGCGCAACCGCGGCGACGCCCCTGCCACGCTGCACGTCCTGCCGCAGCTCTGGGCGCGCAACATCTGGGGCTGGGGCGACGCCATCGCGCGCCCCGGGCTGAGTCTGGAGGGCGACGCAGTGGCCGCGCGCCACCCCCTGATGGAGGACCGCGTGCTCGCCGCGGACGGCGCGCCGCGCTGGCTGTTCTGCGACAACGACACCAACGCGCGGCGCTTCCCGGGGCTGGGCACCGGCGACCCGGCGGGGCCGTTCAAGGACGGCATCAACGACCACGTCGTCGGCGGCGCGTCCGGCGCCACCGCGGCCCGGTCAGGCACCAAGGCGGCGGCGCACCACGTGCTGTCGCTCGAGGCGGGCGCCAGCGCGGTGCTGCGGCTGCGCTTCCGCCCGGCCGGGGACGGCGGCGACCCGTTCGCCGACCACGACGCGGTGTTCGCCCGCCGCGTCGCGGAAGCCGACGCGTTCTACGCCGCTGTTGCCGGCGGGATCACCGACCCCGACGCCCGGCTGGTGCAGCGCGCCGCGTTCGCCGGCATGGTCTGGTCCAAGCAGTATTTCGGCTTCGACGTGCGCCGCTGGCTGGACGGCGACCCCGGCCGCCCGCCCCCGGCCGAGGCCCGCAAGCGTGCGCGCAACCATGAGTGGGGGCACCTGGTCAACGCCGACATCGTCTCGATGCCCGACACCTGGGAATACCCGTGGTACGCGTCGTGGGACCTGGCCTTCCACGCTGTGGTGTTCGCGGCGATCGACCCCGACTTCGCCAAGGAGCAGATGCTGCTTCTGCTGCGCGCGCGCTGCATGCACCCCAATGGCCAGCTCCCCGCCTACGAGTGGAGTTTCGGGGATGCCAACCCGCCGGTCGCGGCGTGGGCGGCGTGGCGGGTGTATCTCGCGGAGCAGCGGCTCACCGGGCGGGGCGACCGGGACTTCCTGGAGCGCGTGTTCCACAAGCTGTGCCTGAACTTCGGCTGGTGGGTGAACCGCAAGGACGAGAACGACCGCAACATCTTCCAAGGCGGCTTCCTCGGCCTCGACAACATCGGCATCTTCGACCGCTCGCAGCCGCTGCCGACCGGCGGCTCCATCGACCAGGCCGACGGCACCGCCTGGGTCGCGGCGTACGCGCTCCAGCTCCTGCGCATCGCGCTCGAGCTGTCGCTGGAGAACGCCGTCTACCAGGACATGGCGATCAAGTTCTTCCAGCACTTCCTGTTCATCGCGGCGGCGGTGAACGGCGTCGGCGGGGACGGCGTCGGGCTGTGGGACGAGCGCGACGAGTTCTTCTACGACGTGCTGCGCGTGCCAGGGCAGGCGGCGGTGCCGCTTCGGGTGCGCTCCACCGTGGGGCTGCTGCCGATGCTGGCAGTGCTGGTGCTGGAGCCGGAGCTGATGGCGCGCGCGCCCTGGTTCACCGAGCGCGCGCGCTGGTTCGTGGCGCACCGGCCGGACCTCGCGGCGCTGATCTCGCGCTGGGAGGAGCCTGGGCGCGGCGACACCTTCCTGCTGTCGCTGCTGCGCGGGCACCGCACCAAGCGCCTGCTGGCGCGCGCGCTGGACGAGCGCGAGTTCCTCTCGTCGTACGGGCTGCGGGCGATCTCGCGCGTGCACAAGGACGCGCCCTACGAGTTCCGCCACGACGGGCAGGTGTTCAGCGTCGCCTACCTGCCGGCGGAGTCCGACTCGCGGCTGTTCGGCGGCAACTCGAACTGGCGCGGGCCGGTGTGGCTGCCGACCAACTATCTGCTGATCGAGTCGCTGTTCGAGCTCCATCGCTACTACGGCGACGAGTTCACGGTGGAATGCCCGGTGGGCTCCGGCGTGCAGCGCACGCTGCGCGAGGTGGCCGAGGCGCTGTCGCTGCGCCTGACGCGGCTCAGCCTGCTCGGCCCGGACGGGCGGCGGCCGGTGATGGCGGCGTACCCCGCGCTGCAGGCGGCGGCGGACGGGGCGGGGCTGGTGCTGTTCCACGAATACTACGACGGCGACGACGGGCGCGGCGTGGGCGCCTCGCACCAGACAGGGTGGAGCGGCCTGGTGGCCCTGCTGCTGGAGCCGCGCGAGGAGAGCCGGGCGGCGAACCTGCCGGTCGTCGGCACGGGCTGAGCGTGCGGGCCTGCCCGGGTGCGGCGGGAGCTGCGGCTTCGTTGTGCCATTGCGATGGGCAGCGAAGGGAGAGCCAGGCCCTGCCTGCTGCCTGACCGCCCGCAACGGGCCAGGGCGGGAGCCATTGCCCCGCCTCCGGCTGCGACGCACGCGCCGGAGAAACCTTGGCGTTACGTTTCTGCCATCGAAAACAGGCGATCTGGTCCCATCTTCCGGGTCAATCAGCGTGGCGCGAATGCAGGTGAAAGAGGACGGTATCATGGTCGGACGAATGCTGAAGCGGGTGTTGCTGCCGCTGGTGGCGATCACGCCGGTTCTCGCCGGATGCGTCTATCCTTACGGCTACTACAACGCCTACGGGTATCCCTACGGCTACGGGTATGGCGCCGCCTATGGCGGCTACGGCTATGCGCCGTTCTACGGGGCCGGTTTCGGATACTTTCCCGGGTACATCGGCACGGGGTTCTACAATCCGTTCGGGTTCGGGTTCGGCTACGGTTTCCGCGGCGGGTTCGGCTACGGTTATCGCGGCGGCTGGGGCGGATATCGCGGCGGGTATCGTGGCGGCGCCGGGTTCGGTCGGGCGGGAGGCGGCTTCGGGGGTGGCTTTCACGGCGGCGGCCACCGCTGACGCCCGGCGCGGGCGACGCGGCGGGCAGGCCTGAGCCGGCCGGGCCGGCTCGCGCCGCCTCGGCCGGTCCGGCGGCGCGTCACGCCGCATTGCGGGCGGCCTACCAGGCTCTGCACGAGGGCCGCTTCGAGGCCGCGCTGGCGGCGACGAGCGCGTGGGCGGACCGCGACGCCGCGGACCTGGAGGCGTCGCTGCTGTCCGGGCTCGCCCTGGGCGGCAGGTCTGCCCGGCTCGCCGCCGACGCGGCAGGCGCGGCTGCTGCGGCCAGCACGGCGGCGGGTCTGGCGGATCGGTCGGCGGCGCTGCTGGTTCGGGTGGCGGCGCTCCGGCCAGGGCACGCGCATCCCTGCCTCGACCTGCTCGGATTGCTGCGCCGCGCGCGTCTTCAGGATGGCTACGAGCCGGTGCTGCGCGCCTGCCTGGGCCTGGCGCCGGCGGATGCGCGGCTGCTGCGCGCCTGGGCCGAGCTGCTGCACGACACAGGGCGCGACGCCGCGGCGCTGGACGCGATCGAGGCCTGGCTGCGCCCGTGTCCTGGCGACGAGGGCGCGCTCGGCCTGCGCGGCGCGGTGCTGGCCGGGCTTGGTCGGCCCGAGCAGGCGCTGGAGCAGTTCCGGACGCTGGCGGCGCGCTCGCCGGGCTCGGCGCGGCACTGGACCAACCTCGGCAACGCGCTGCGCCAGCTCGGCCGGCTCGACGAGGCGTTGCCCGTGCTGGCCCGCGCGGCGGGGCTGGCGCCGCGCGACGCGCAGGTCAGGGTGAACCACGCCGTCGCGCTGCTGCACGCCGGCCGCATGGACGAAGGGTGGCGCGAGTACGAGGCCCGCCTCGCGCTGCCGGGCCACACCGCCCTGCCCGCGCGCCGCATGCTGCCCACGCTCGCCGGGCTTGCGGGCGGCGCCGAGTCGCTGCGCGGGCGCACCGTGCTGTGCACCCATGAGGAAGGGTTCGGGGACACGCTGCAGTTCGCGCGCTACCTGCCGCTGCTGGCGGCGACCGGGGCGCGGGTGATCGTGGCCGTGCCCGGGCCGCTCGTGCGCCTGCTGCGCTCGCTCGGCGGCGGGGTCGAGGTGGTCGAGCAGGGCGCCACGCCGCCCGCGCATGACTGGCACTGCCCGATGCTCAGCCTGCCGCGCGCCTTCTCCACCACGCCCGACACCATCCCCGCGGGCGTGCCCTATCTGTGGGCCGAGCCGGAGGCGGTCCGGGCCGCGGAGGCGCGGCTGGGGCAGGCGCTTCCTGGCCGCGGGCTGCGCGTCGGCGTGGCGTGGGCGGGCCAGTCGCGGCCCTGGCTGCCGGGCCTTGCCGCGATCGACCGACGCCGCAGCCTCGCGCTCGCCGCGCTGGCGCCGCTGGGCGAGGTTGCGGGGGTGCAGCTCGTCGGGCTGCAGAAGGGCGAGGCGGCGGCGCAGGCCGGCGCCGTGCACGGCCTCGGGCTGCCAGGCCTCGTGGTGCATGACGGCGTGGCCGGGGCGGGGGACTTCGCGGACACCGCCGCGGTGGTGGCGGCGCTCGACGTGGTGGTCAGCGTGGACACCGCGGTGGCGCACCTCGCGGGCGCGCTGGGCCGGCCGGTGCTGATGCTCGACCGGCACGATTCCTGCTGGCGCTGGGGGCACGGCCGCGAGGACAGCCCGTGGTACCCGCGGATGAGGATCGTGCGGCAGGCGCGGCCGGGCGAGTGGGCGGGGGTGGTCGGGCGGGTGGCGGAGGCGCTGCGGGCGGAGGTCGAGGCGAGGCA
>CAXSES010000024.1:1537-17165 GCA_964236225.1 uncultured Acetobacteraceae bacterium | reverse complement strand
GATCGCCGCGTCGAGGCGGTCCTGGTCCGCCTTGCGCGGCCAGTCCAGGCCCGACGCCGCGTCCGCCCACTCCGCCAGCGCCCCGGCCCCGAGCCCGCGCGCGAACGCCGCCACCCCCGACGCCACCAGCGGCCAGTCCGACGCGAGGAACAGCCGCGCCGTCGGGTTGTACTTGGCCGAGCGCCGACGCGCCCAGATCGCCGGCACGATCTCGGGCAGCGCGAGCGCGGGGAACACCTCCATCACGAATCGTCCGGACCCGGCACCGCGCGCGGCGAGCGGGTCCTGCGCCGCGCCGATCGCGTCGAGGAACCGCCAGATCGGCGCGCCGTCGCCGAACATCGCGGCCCCCGTCCCGCCGCGACGCGCCGGCTGCACCCCGCCGCGAAGGCGGCTGACGAGGCTCGCCGCGACCCGGTCGATCGGCCGGGCGCCGGTCTCGTTCGCCACCACCGTGGGCTGGTCGATCGCCACCAGCACGACATCCGCGCCGAGGCCGACCTCCGACACGAAGCGGGCGGCCTCGGCGAAGCGTGCGAGGCGGGGAGGGTGGAACGCAACGCAGCGCCCGCCGCGGAGCACGCAGGCGGCGATCGCCCCGGGGTTGCGCGGGTTGTCGGCCCAGGCGGAGTCGAAGCCGACCAGCACCTCGCGCAGCGACGTCACTCCTGTGCCGGCGGCGCTGGGCATCGACCCGCCAGGAAGCGAGGCCGGGCTCTGCCCAGACCCGCCAGGGGCTCTGCCCCTGGACCCCGCCAAAGGCTCGCCTTTGGAAACCAACACTTAAGTTGTGCCGGGTCCAGGGGCGAGGCTGGCCAAAGGTTCCGACGACCCGCTTGGGTCGTTGGAAGGGCTAGACGAGAGGGCTCGCCCCCGCCTTGAAGCAGGGGCGGGTCTGGGCGTAGCTGCCAAAGGTTCCAACGATCCACTTGGATCGTTGGAATGGCAGCGGAGGGAGAGCCCAGCCTTGCTTGCCTGAACGCCCGTCGCATTTGGCCGTTGGTCTTAGGCCTTTGGAAATGACCTGCTGGGAAAATGGAGTCCAACGGCAAGACCCAAAGGCAGAGCATCTGGCGTTGCCTGCCTTGCACGATCGGTTTCGTTGACGATCTCGCAACTGCGGCATAGAGACGTGCGGCACACGATGGAGGCCTTCGGGCACGATGAAGACGCTGCAGGATCCCCGCATGGTCGGCCACGCCAGCGACGGCCGGCTGGTGCGCCGCCCGCTCTCGCCCCATCTCGAGATGTATCGCTGGCCGATCACCATGGCGGGCTCGATCCTCACCCGCATGACCGGCGTAGCGCTCTGCGTGGGCTCGCTTCTGCTGGTGTGGTGGCTGGTCGCGGCCGCGGCCGGGCCGGAGGCGTTCACCCAGGTGCAGGGCTTCGCGGGCTCGTGGATTGGGCTCGTGCTGCTGCTCGGCTGGACGGCCTCGCTGTTCTACCACCTGTTTGGCGGTCTGCGTCACTTGGCGTGGGACGCCGGATACGGCTTCGAGCGCAACACCCTGAACCCGGTGACCTGGGTGGTGCTCGGCCTGACCGCGGCGGCGACCGCCCTGGTCTGGGTGGTCGGCCTGTCGGTGTGGTGAGCGTGCGCGGCGGCCTGTCATGGCTGTGACCCGGGAGAAAGACGCGATGGCGGATGTCGGCATCCAGATTAGGCGCTCCGAGCTGGGGCGCGCCCGTGGCCTGGGCAGCGCGAAATCCGGCGTGGAGCACTGGTGGGCGGAACGGCTGACCGCGATCGCCCTGGTGCCGCTCACCGTATGGTTCGTGATCTCGGTGCTGCGCCTGCTCGGCGCCGATCAGGCGAGGGTGGCGCATTTCATTGGCCGGCCGTGGAACGCCACGCTCCTGATCCTGCTGGTGGTGATGACCTTCCACCACATGCATCTGGGCTTGCAGGTGATCTACGAGGACTACATTCACCAAAGGGGAACCCTGGTCGCATCGCTCGCCACAAAGGCGGCGTGCCTGGTCCTCGGGCTGCTCGCGGTGCTGGCGGTCCTCAAGCTCGCACTCTGATTCCCGCCGGGCGAGCTCCGGCCCTTTCCGCCCTATGGATTCTTTATGAACGCGATCAGCAAGCCGGCCGGCGCCTACCCGATCATCGACCACACGTATGACGTCGTGGTGGTGGGCGCGGGCGGCGCCGGGTTGCGCGCCACTCTGGGCATGGTGGCCTCTGGGCTTTCGACGGCGTGCATCACCAAGGTGTTCCCAACTCGCTCCCACACCGTCGCGGCGCAGGGCGGCATCGGCGCGGCCCTCGGAAACATGGGCGAGGACGACTGGCGCTGGCACATGTACGACACCGTGAAGGGGTCGGACTGGCTTGGCGACCAGGACGCGATCGAGTTCATGTGCCGTGAGGCGGTGCCTGCGGTGCACGAGCTGGAGCATTTCGGCGTGCCGTTCAGCCGCACGGACAGCGGCACCATCTACCAGCGCCCGTTCGGCGGCCACATGAAGGAGTACGGCAAGGAGCCGGCCAACCGCGCCTGCGCGGCGGCCGACCGCACCGGCCACGCGATCCTGCACACGCTCTACCAGCAGAGCCTCAAGCACAACGCCGAGTTCTTCGTCGAGTACTTCGCGCTCGACCTCATCATGGACGAGGGCGTGTGCCGGGGCGTGATGGCGTGGAACCTGGAGGATGGGTCGATCCATCGCTTCCGGGCGCAGGAGGTGGTGCTGGCGACCGGCGGCTACGGGCGCGCCTACCTGTCCTGCACGTCCGCGCATACCTGCACCGGCGACGGTGGCGGCATGGCGATCCGCGCCGGCCTGCCGACCCAGGACATGGAGTTCGTGCAGTTCCACCCCACCGGCATCTTCCCCGCCGGCTGCCTGCTGACCGAGGGTTGCCGCGGCGAGGGCGGCTATCTGACCAACTCCGAGGGCGAGCGCTTCATGGAACGCTATGCCCCCACCGCGAAAGACCTCGCCTCGCGCGACGTGGTGTCACGTTCGATGACGGTGGAGATCAACGAGGGCAGGGGTTGCGGCCCGAACAAGGACCACATCATGCTCCACCTGGAGCATCTTGGCGCCGACCTGCTGCACGAGCGCCTGCCCGGCATCAGCGAGACCGCGCGCGTGTTCGCCGGCCGCGACGTGACCAAGGAGCCGGTGCCGGTGCTGCCGACGGTGCACTACAACATGGGCGGCATTCCCACCAACCTGCATGGCGAGGTGCTCAGCCCGACCCGCGACGACCCGGATCGCGTGGTGCGCGGCCTGATGGCGATCGGCGAGGCGGCCTGCGTCTCGGTGCATGGCGCCAACCGCCTGGGCACGAACTCGCTGCTCGACCTGGTGGTGTTCGGCCGTGCCGCCGCGCAGCGCGCGACCGCGATCATCAAGCCGGGCGAGGGCCAGGCGCCGCTACCGCCCCGCGCCGGCGAGGCGTCGCTCGACCGCTTCGACCGCACCCGCCATGCCACCGGCGGCACCAAGGTCGCCGAGCTGCGCGAGGGGTTGCAGCGGGCGATGCAGGCGCACGCCGCGGTGTTCCGTGACAGCCAGAGTCTGACCACCGGCGTCGACAAGGTCCGCAAGCTCTGGAGCGGCATGTCGGACATGAACGTGACCGATCGCGGGCTGGTGTGGAACAGCGACCTGGTGGAAGCCTTGGAGCTGCAGAACCTGATGGGCAACGCCTCTGCCACAATGGTCAGCGCGGAAGCACGCAAGGAGAGCCGCGGCGCCCAGGCGCACGACAACTTCCCCGATCGCGACGACGAGAACTGGATGAAGCACTCGCTGGCCTGGGTCGCCGAGGACGGCGGCGTGTCGCTGGATTACCGGCCGGTGAGGATGCGGACGCTGACCAACGAGGTCAGCGTGTTCCCGCCCAAGAAGCGCGTCTACTAGGAATATAGAGGCAATGGCCGAGTTCAGGCTTCCGAAGAACAGCCGCGTCGGCAAGGGGCGGACCTACAAGGCTGCCGCGGGCGCCACCAACGTCAAGGAGTTCCAGATCTACCGCTGGAATCCGGACGATGGGCAGAACCCGCACATGGACACCTACGAGGTCGATCTCGATCACGTGGGCCCGATGGTGCTGGACGCGCTGATCCACATCAAGAACGACATCGACCCGACGCTGACCTTCCGCCGCTCCTGCCGCGAGGGCATCTGCGGCTCCTGCGCGATGAACATCGACGGCGGCAACACCTTGGCCTGCCTCAAGCCGACCGGCGAGTGCAGCGGGGCCGTGAAGATCAATCCGCTGCCGCATATGCCGATCGTCAAGGACCTGGTGCCTGATCTGAGCCAGGCCTACGCGCAGTTGCGCAGCATCGAGCCCTGGCTGAAGACCGACACCGCCCCGCCGCCGGACGCCGAGCGCCCGCAGAGCAAGGAGGAGCGCGCCAAGCTCGACGGGATGTGGGAGTGCATCCTGTGCTTCTGCTGCACGACCTCCTGCCCGAGCTACTGGTGGAACGGAGACAAGTACCTTGGCCCGGCCACGTTGCTGGCAGCCTACCGCTTCATCGCGGACTCGCGCGACGAGCACACCGGCGAGCGCCTTGACGCGCTGGAGGACCCGTTCAAGCTCTATCGCTGCCACACGATCATGAACTGCACGCAGGCGTGCCCAAAGGGGCTGAACCCCGCCAAGGCAATTGCCGAGATCAAGCAGCTCATCGTCGAGCGGCGAGGCTAGCCGGGGGTCCGGACTCGCGTCCGGCCGCAGCGATGTTCGAGGGAACGCTGCCGCAGGATCGAGGACGCGCCTGGTTCGACAGCCTGCTGGTCGACCATGCGATCCTTCGTCTCGCCTGGTCCAACTGGGCGACAGTGGTGCCGGAGCGGTTGTATCGTTCGAACCATCCGACTCCGGCAAGGCTCAAGGCGGCGGTCGACCGCCATGGCGTGCGAACCCTGGTCAACCTGCGCGGGCATCGCCGCTGCGGCTCTGACGCCCTGTCGCGCGGCGCCGCAGCCGCTCTCGGTTTGCGCCACATGGACATGGCGTTCGAAAGCCGTGGCGCGCCGCACCGCGACCGCATCCTGCGCTTCGCGGATCTGTACCGCTCGATCGAGATGCCGGCCCTGATGCATTGCAAGTCGGGGGCAGATCGCGCGGGTCTGGCATCAGGACTCGTGGTGCTGTTCGAGGGTGGCACCGCGGCCGAGGCGCTTCGGCATCTGTCCTGGCGCCACGGCCATTTCAACCGCTCGCGCACCGGGGTGCTCGATGCGTTCTTCGTGCGCTATGCCGCGCAGGGGGAAGGCAGGATGGCGTTCCTCGACTGGGTCGCGCGGGAGTACGACGAGGCGGCGCTGAAGCGCGACTTCGTGGCGGGCGGCTTGTCAAGCTTTATCAACGACAGGGTGTTGCGCCGGGAGTAGCCGTGGCAAGCCGGTCTTCAAACAGCGAGGGGCGATGTCGATGTTCGCAATGTCGAGGCGATGTGTGCTGATGGGCCTTGGCGCTGGAGGCGCGGTCGGGGTCGCGGGGCCTCGCCGATCGCGGGCGGCCGACGCGCCAGTGGCATGGGGTTTCACCTTCCCTTCGATCGAAGGCGGCACGTTGGACCTCGCGAGTTTTCGCGGGCGCGCGCTGCTGGTGGCGAACACGGCGTCGTTCTGCGGATACACCCCTCAGTACAAAGGGCTGGAAGCCTTGCACAAGGAGTTCTCGCCGCAGGGGCTGACGGTGGTCGGTATTCCCAGCGACGATTTCGGACAGGAATCCGACAGCAACCGCAAGGTGAAGACGTTCTGCGAGGCCACGTTCGACGTCCAGTTCCCGATGGGCGGTATCTCGCACGTCAAGGGCAGTGAGGCTGCGCCGTTCTACCGGTGGGTCAGCGATGTCCGGCACTGGGAGCCGAGCTGGAACTTCTGCAAGGTCCTGATCGGCAGGGACGGCGGTATACGGGGCACCTTCTCGTCGAACGACCTCCCGGACGGTGCCATGATGCGCTCCGAGATCCGTGGTGCACTCGACGCGTTTGCCTGACGACGCCTGAGCGCAAGGCCCCGGCCACTGGAATCGAGCTGCGGCATCATATTTCTATGCCGGCGGCCTCAGGTGCCTGCTCGTCAGCAAGCAAGGCTGGGCTCTGCCCAGACCCGCCAGGGGCGAGCCGCCCCTGGACCCGGCGCAACTTAAGTCTTGGATTCCAAAGGCGAGCTTTTAGCGGGGCCAGGGGCAAAGCCCCTGGCCTTTCTTGCTAAACCGGTTATCGCATTGAGCCGTTGGTGTGAGGCAGGGCCTCAACCTCTCCTGCGTCGGCGACGATCACCCAGCGACTGAACCGGCCCTGCTCGTCCGGTTCCTGACGGCTAGGCGGCGGAGCCCCGCCGCGCCCTCGCGGTGCCGTATTCGTCGCCCCGCACCAGCTCGAACAGCAGCAGCGAGCGGCCGGTCACGTCGTAGGACGTGCCAGCATCGAGCGTGGTCGCATTGCCCTCCACCCTCTCGAGCGCGTCGACCTTGCCCAGGTTGGTGTCAATCAGGCGGTGCCACGAGGTGCCGCCCACGACGGTCGGGAGCTTGAACGGAACGAGGTCGTGGTAAGAGTTCACGATCAGAAGCAGCGTCTGGTCGTCGCCTCGGCGGGCGATGCCTGTCGCCTGGGCGCGGCCGTCGAGCAGAACGCCCATGCAGTGGGCGGCGGCGTCGTCCCACTGCTCCGACGTCATCTCCGTGTCGTCGGGGCACAGCCAAGTGACGTCCTTGACGCCCAGTTCGTCATTCCACTCCGCAGACAGGAACCGGGTGCGATGGAGCACCGGCAGGCGGCGGCGCAAGGCGGCGACGTCGGAGACGAAGCGGACCAGCTCCGCGCCCTTCTCCTTGATGTCCCAGTTGACCCAGGAAATCTCGTCGTCCTGGCAGTAGGCATTGTTGTTGCCGCCCTGGGTCCGTCCGAACTCGTCGCCGGCCAGGATCATCGGCGTGCCGCGCGACAGCAGCAGGGTGGCCAGCATGTTGCGAAGCTGCCGCTCACGGATGGCGTTGATCTCCGGATCGTCGGTCGGGCCTTCCACGCCGTAGTTCGAGCTGTGGTTGTTCGAGTTGCCGTCGTTGTTGTTCTCGCCGTTGGCCTCGTTGTGCTTCTCGTTGTAGCTGACGGTGTCGTTGAGCGTGAACCCGTCATGCGCGGTGAGGAAGTTCACCCCGGCCCAGGTCTGGCGGCCGCGGTGGTTGAAGAAGTCCGCGCTGCCGACAAGGCGGGAGGCGAGGCTCGGAAGGGCGCCCTGGTCGCCCTTCCAAAACGAGCGCACATCATCGCGGTAGCGGTCGTTCCACTCCGCCCAGCCCGGCGGAAAGCCGCCGACCTGATAGCCGCCGGGACCGCAATCCCACGGCTCGGCGATCAGCTTAACCTGGCTGAGGATCGGGTCCTGGCCGCAGGCCTTGAGGAAGCCCGACTGGTCGTCGAAGCCGTGCGGCTCGCGGGCGAGGATGGTGCCAAGGTCGAAGCGGAACCCGTCCACGTGCATGTCCGTGACCCAGTAGCGCAGGCTGTCCGTGACCATCTGGATCACGCGCGGGTGCGACAGGTTGACCGTGTTCCCGGTGCCGGTGTCGTTGATGTAGTAGCGCTTCTGATCCGGCAGCAGCCGATAGTAGGAGGCGTTGTCGATGCCCTTGAACGACAAGGTGGCGCCGCGCTCGTTGCCCTCGGCGGTGTGGTTGTATACCACGTCCATGATGACCTCGAGACCGGCATCGTGCAGGCGGGCCACCATCTCCTTGAACTCGAGCGAGGCATAGCCGTGGTTGGTGGCGTAGCGCCGCGCCGGGGCGAAGAAGCTGATGGTGTTGTAGCCCCAGTAGTTCACCATCCCCTTGTCCTGGAGATAGTCGTCGTCGATGAACATGTGCACCGGCAGCAGTTCGACCGAGGTCACGCCCAGCGACTTGATGTGCTTGACGACCTCTGGCACCGCCAGCCCCCGGAAGGTGCCGCGCATGTCCTCCGGCACCGCCGGATGGAGCTTGGTGAAGCCGCGCACATGCGTCTCGTAGAGCACGGTCTTGTCCCAGGGTACCATCGGGCTGCGGTCGCCGCCCCAGGTGAACGCGGGATCGATCACACGGCACTTCGGCATGAAGGCGGCGCTGTCGCGCTCGTCGAAGGTCAGGTCGTCCCCGTCCGCCCCGATCGTGTAGCCGAACACCGCCGGGTCCCACTTGAGCTGGCCCACGACCGCCTTGGCGTAGGGGTCGAGCACCAGCTTGTTGTGGTTGAAGCGATGGCCCTGCTCGGGCTCGTAGGGGCCGTACACGCGATACCCGTAGACGGTGCCTGGATGCGCGTCGGGTAGGAAGCCGTGGAAGATCTCGTCGGTGTACTCCGGCAGCCTGACCCGGGCGAGCTCGGTCTCGCCCTCGGCGTCGAACAGGCAGAGCTCGACCGACGTGGCGTTGGCGGAGAACAGGGCGAAGTTCACGCCCCGCCCGGTCCACGTGGCGCCCAGAGGATACGGGCGGCCTTCGGTGATCCGCAGCGTCGTCGGGGTGGTCATCGGCACGTTCTCCCGTAGCACCGGAGCAGAACGCGCCGGAGGTAAATGGTTGCGCGGCGCCGCAGGCCGAAGCAAGCAAGGCTGGGCTCTGCCCAGACCCGCCAGGGGCGAGCCGCCCCTGGACCCGGCGCACCTTAAGTATTGCCTTCCAAAGATCTGCCTTTGGCGGAGTTTGAGGCAGAGCCTCTACCTTGCTTGCTGCCCTCCTGCGCTCTAGCCCAGCACCAGCTCGCGGATGCGGGCCGGGTCGCTCTGCTCCATGACCCTGCGGGCGAAGCGGATGCACTCGTCGGTCGAGGCGCCGCGTATCACCTGCTTGACCCGCGGCACCGCGGACGCACTCATGCTGAAGCAGCGCAGCCCGAGCCCGAGCAGCAGCGGGGTGAAGCGCGGGTTGCCCGCCATCTCGCCGCACACCGAGACAGGTTTGCGCACCCGCAGCGCCGCCTCGATGGCGAACTGCACGAGGCGGAGCACGGCGGGGTGCAGCGGGTCGTAGATCGCCGCGACCTCGGCCAGCGAGCGGTCCACCGCCAGGGTGTACATTGCGAGGTCGTTGGTGCCGATCGCGAAGAAATCCGCCTCCAGGGCCAGCGCGTCGGCGGACAAGGCGGCGCCCGGCGTCTCGATCATCACGCCCAGGGGCGGCAGCCGGTCGGGAACGGGCTCGCCGCGGCGCCGCAGCCGCCGCGCCACCCGTTCGAGGATGTCGCGCGCCTGGCGCAGCTCGCCCACGTTGGTGACCATCGGCAGCAGGATGCGCACCGGCCCAGAGGACGCCGCCCGCAGGATCGCCGCGAGCTGGGTCTCGAACAGGGCGGGGTGGCGCAGCAGCAGCCGGATGCCGCGCACGCCGAGCGCAGGGTTGCGGTCGGCGACGGCGCCCAGGCCTTCCGCGGACAGGGAGTCGAGCTGCTTCTCGCCGCCCCAGTCGAGCACGCGGATGGTCACGACATCGCCGCTCATCGCCTCGACCACGCTGCGGTAGGTCTCGAACTGGTCCTGCTCGTCGGGCACTGTGTCGCGGTTCATGAACAGGAACTCGGAGCGCAGCAGGCCGATGCCGGTGGCGCCGGACTGCGCGATCAGCGCCAGCTCCGCCGGGATCTCCAGGTTGGCATGCAGCTCCACCTCCGCCGCGTCGGTGGTGCGGGCCGGCAGCCGGCGCAGGCGGGCCAGCTTCTGCCGCTCGCGGGTGAACGCCGCGACCGCGTCGCGCGCTTTCGCCAGCGTCTGCGGCGCGGGATTGATCACCACGGTGCCCGTGCCGCCGTCGACGATCATCTGGCAGCCGGCGCGCGCCGCCGCGGCCAGCCCGACCGCGCCGAGCACCGACGGGATGCCGAGCGCGCGCAGCATGATCGCGGTGTGCCCGTCACTGCCGCCCTCCTCGGTGGCCACGCCGGCGATGCGCGCCGGATCGATCAGCGCCGCATCGGCGGGGCGCAGCGACTCCGCGACCAGCACGGAGCCCGACGGCACCGCGCCGAGCGAGCGGAACGGCGCCTGCGCCAGGTTGCGGATCAGCCGGCGACCGATCTCGCGCACCTCGTCCGCGCGGCGCTGCAGGCCGGCGAGATCGTCCGCCGGCAGGGCAAGCAGCGCGCGGGCGACCTGCTCCGCCTCGTCGGCCACCGCGGTCTCGGCCGAGACGAGCCGGTCGCGGATGCGGATGCGCGCGCCACGGATCAGGCGCGAAGGACCGAGCATCTGCATGTAGGCGTCGAGCAACGGGGCCAGCTCGGCCTGGCTCCCGTCGGGCAGGATCAGCAGCTTCTGCCGGAGCTTCGCCACCTGCTTGCGCGAGCGCAGGATCGCCTGCTCCAGGCGCTCCCCCTCGGGGGCCACGGCGTCCGCGGTGATGGCGCCACGGGTGAACTCGGCGGGCGCCTC
Organism: uncultured Acetobacteraceae bacterium; assembly: GCA_964236225.1. Taxonomy (GTDB): domain Bacteria; phylum Pseudomonadota; class Alphaproteobacteria; order Acetobacterales; family Acetobacteraceae; genus CAXSEF01. Next base: position 6,773 of record CAXSES010000024.1, on the reverse strand, counting down.
GCGGGCGGGAAAGGCCGGGCCGATCGCGATGCCGGCGCCCACCGGGATGCCGGCCAGGCGCCGCTCGGCCCTGGGCGCCCCCGCTGCGAGCGCGGCAGGCGCGCCCGGGGGCGCCGCCTCACTCCTGCTCATCGAAGCCGGACTCGACCAGCTTGGCGAGGGCCTCCAGCGCCTCCTTGGCGTCCCAGCCCTGCGCGCGCAGCGCCAGGGCGGAGCCTTGGCCGACGCCGAGCATCATCAGGCCCATGATCGAGCGCGCAGAGACGCTCTGCTCCTCCGTCTCGGCGCGCGCGACCTCGACGGAGGCGGCGAACCGCTCCGCCATGGCGACGAATCGCGCGGCGGCCCGGGCGTGCAGGCCACGGCGGTTGCACACCGTCACAACGCGGCTCAGCGCAGGATCGGGCGCGGCCTCGCTCACGATCCCCGCTCCACGCCCACGGTCACGCCGAGCATGCCCCCAAGCCCCTCGCCCTTCCTGTCAGGGCCCGCTGCCCCCGCGTCAGGCCCGCGCCTTGTGCAGAGGAGCGGCAGGCGGCGTCGAGGCCAGGTTCTTCCTGCACTGCTCCGCCAGCGCCGTCGGCCCGTGCCCCGGCGCGTGCGAGGCGGCGCAGATGTACTTGCGTCCGGCCAGTTCCGCGCAGTCCACGCACTCGGCCAACGTCTGCAGCGAACGGACCTTGGCCAGCTTGACCAGCATCGGCAGGTTCACCCCGCCGATCACCTCGACGCCCTCGCGGTCCATCATGGAGATGGCGAGGTTGCTGGGCGTGCCGCCGAACATGTCGGTCAGCAGAACCACGCCGTCGCCCTGGTCCACCTCGGCGATCCGGGCCTGAATCTCCTCGCGGCAGCGGTCGATGTCGTCATCGGCGCCGATGCACATCGTCGCGACGTTGCGCTGCTCGCCGACGACATGCTCCATCGCCAGGCGCAGCTCCACGGCAAGCCTGCCGTGCGTCACCAGCACTATTCCGATCATGGGTCCTGCTCAGGCCTCCTGCGCCTGATCTGTCGGATCAAGCCCGACCTCGGTGCCGCTCGCCACGGACATTCTCGCCACTTCGTCCCTGTCCCGCTTCCTGCGGCCAGCCACGGAGCCTTGCCCGCGACGAGGCACTTCCATCGTCAGCGAAGCATCCCTGCACCGCCTTCTTCCCGGAAGACACTGGTCCGGCACCTGCGGCCCTGCCGGTCGATCCGTCAACCGCGCCAGCAGGACCCTTCTGGCCGCTGTTTTCACAACCCGAACGCATCCCGGTCGGCAAGGAAGGGCCGCAGCGTCGCCGGGAAGGTGTGCCGCTGGCGTGTGCCGCAGCGTTCTGGTCCCCCACATGGCCGCGCGGCAAGTGCCAATCTAGCGCACCTGCGATCCTGCATACAAAGAATGAACAACCTCCACTCGCCTGGCACGGTTTTCGCCCTCGTTCCTCGGGCCGCCCTCCGCACTCCTGTGTCGCAATGCGTCGCTGCAGTGCGTCAAAAACCGGTAAAACCACAGCCCTCCCGATCGGCAGGACGGCATCGATGCCTCGGACGATGCGGCGGTTCCGCAAACGCGGCGACCCTTGCCGTGCATTCGCAACGACCCTGTATTGCGAAAGACGCATGGCCAGCCGTGCCTTGTTCCATTGGCCTGTGACAGGCGAAGCACGCCAGCATCCGTCGAGGAACCCCGGCTCCCTCAGACGGGACCGCGCGCGCCCAGCGCGGACTGTGCCAGGACGAGGGCGGCGATCAGGACCGGTTCGAGACATGGGCGGCAAAGGCGTCGATCCCACCTCGACACGGGGGAGCGATCCGACGCGCCGCAGGTGGAGGCTCCGCGCCTGGCGTGCGGCGCCGGGCCGAACTGCGCGCACTCGCTGAGCGAGAGCGCGGATTCCTGGCCAGGGGCGGGCTCCTGGGCAAGGCACCGGGCCTGGACCTGTGCGCATGCGGCATCGGGACGGCCCACGCCGCCGGTGGATCATGCGAAAGCGCCGGCAAGCTGGACGAGGCGGCCGAGCGCGCAGTCCAGTGCCAGCGAGACCCGCCGTGCCGCAGACACCGCGGCCGGGTCCACGGTCACCAGGGGCAGATCCAGCGCAGGGTGACGCCGCGGCACGGGGAGCCGCCCGGCGGCGTCGGCCACGAGGCTGTCGCCGACGGCGAGGAGCTGCACCGCGAGGACCAGAGACGCCGTCTCGCGATGCGGCAGCCTGACGATGCCGAGGCCGCGGACCTCCAGCAGGCCGCCGAGAGCCGCCGGCGCACGGGCCAGGCCCGCGTCGATCTCGACCCGGTCATCCGCGACCAGCTCGAAGCCGAGGTCCAGCAACCGGAGCAGCAGGTCGGACTTTCCCGAACCGGGCGGGCCGAGCAACAGAACGCCCGCACCCTCACGCGACGCGCAGCTGGCATGAATCTGCATGGGCCGGACTGTGGATCGCGCCGCCGGCGAAAGGAAGCGTCATGTTGGCGCGGAGGTCCCGCCCTCGCCGCAGGCGGCCCCGCTGTTTGGCAAGCAGCCGACCGGGCCTGCCGACCTGGCGCAAACCCGAAGCGGGCGGGCAGGCCAGGGCTCTGCCCCTCATACCTGGAAGCGGGGACCCCGCCAAAGCTCGCCTTTGAAAACCGACACTTAAGTTGTGCCGGGTCCAGGGGCGGCTCGCCCCTGGCGCGTCTGGGCGTAGCTGGCCAAAGGTTCCGATGGCCCGCTTGGGCCATTGGAATGGCCAGCGAAGGGAGAGCCCAGCCTTGCTTGCCTGAACGCCCGTCGCACTTGGCCGTTGGTCTCAGGCGAGGCTCCGTCAGCTCCACGTCACACGCCCATGGCGCGACTCATGAAGGCGCGCTTGAGACCCGGCAGACGCTGCACCCCGGCGATCCCGAGGTCGCGCACGCCACGCAGCACCCGGCTGTCGCTGCTGAACAGCCGGTCGAGCCCGTCGGTCGCAGCCAGCATCAGCAGGTTGTCCGGTCGCCTGGCGCGTTGGTAGCGCGTCAGCAGCGCCGGATCGCCGGGATCGCCGCCGCCGTCCACCGCCTCGATCACCAGCGCGGACAGCGCGAGCACGTCGCGGAACCCCAGGTTGAGGCCCTGCCCGGCGATGGGGTGGATGCCGTGCGCCGCGTCGCCCACCAGGGCCAGCCGCGGCGCCACGTAGCGGTGCGCGTGCATCGCCGACAAGGCGTACAGCCAGCGCCGCCCGACCAGCCGCACCGCGCCCAGATGATCGCCCAGCCGCCGCGCCACCTCGCGCGCGTAGGCCGCGTCGTCCAGGCGCATCATCCGCTCGCCCAGCTCGGTGCGCTCGGTCCACACGATGGCCGAGACGTTCGGCGCACCCTCGGCGCCGCACATCGGCAGCTGCGCGAACGGGCCGCCCGGCAGGAAATGCTCGAGCGCCGTGCCGTGGTGGGGTTGTTCGTGCGCGATGGCGCAGACCATCCCCACCTGGCGGTAGGGCAGGCGGGTGGTGCGGATGCCGGCGGCGTCGCGCAGGCGGCTTTCCCGCCCCTCGGCCGACACCACGAGCTTGGCCCGCAGCGTCCCTGTCGGCAGGCGCACCAGGGCGTGATCCCGGTGCTGCTCCACGACGGCCTCGGCGGGGGCGTGCAGGCTCAGCCCGGGACGGCCGTGCAGCGCGCGGTTCAGCGCCACCCGAAGGCTGCGCGCTTCCACCATCCAGCCCATCGCCGCCCTCTGCGCAGCGTCGGCGCGATCGCGCACGTCGAAGTGCAGGAACAGCCGGGACGCCGGCCGGCCGACACGGCCGTCGGAGATGCGGATGTCGGTGATCGGGCAGGTGGGCTGCGGCAGCTCCCGCCACAGCCCCGCCTCATCGAGCAGGCGTCGCGACCCGGCCGCCACGGCATAGGCGCGGCCGTCGAAGTCGGGGTGCTCCATGGGCGGAAGCTCGGCCCGGTCGACGACCGCGACGGAGACCCCGGCGGCCTGCAGTCGGCACGCCAGGGTGGCGCCGACCGGGCCCGCACCCACCACGCACACTTCCACGGCACCGAGGTCACGGCCCGCCGTTTCGCGATCACCCGCGCGCGCGGCCGGGCGAGCCGTGTCGTTCACGACGGGGTAGGAGCCTGCCTTCTCCCGGCGACCTGCCCTCGCGCCCGAGGCTGGTGCCGAGAGTGGGTTGGCCGGCAACCCGGGGGAGCCGTTGCGGGAATCACCTGAGATCGTCGTCACTCCTGCCTACTTCTTGTGCAGACCGCGGGGTTGCGGATGATGCGGTATCCCATGGCGCTGCCTTGTACATCGGGCATGTGAGGCGCCGCCTGGTTCATCGAGATGGCGCACATTGCCGCGTCGTAAACCGCGGACCCCCGCTGGCTTGACGGCAGGGTCCGCGACGGCGCCGCCAAAGGCTCGTCGGGGAGTTCGTCCCGCCCATCGGCGATGGGCAGTTCGCCCCGCCCATCGGCGATGGTGCCTTGCAGGCGCAGGCCACCGGACGTCGTGGCCGCGCGTGCCATGCCCCGGCACAGTTCCTGAAAGTGCCGCGCGGTTCCTGAAAGCCCGGCATGGTTCTTGAAAGAACGTCGTTGACGCCGCCCACCGGGCGGAGGGTGGAGGACAAGAAAAGTGAAGCTGGTGATCGCGATCATCAAGCCGTTCAAGCTCGACGACGTGCGGGAAGCACTGACGCCGCTGGGCGTGCAGGGACTGACCGTATCCGAGGTCAAGGGCTTCGGGCGTCAGAAGGGCCAAACCGAGATCTACCGCGGCGCGGAGTACCACGTCAGCTTCCTCCCCAAGGTGAAGGTCGAGGTCGCTGTGCCCTCCGAACTGGCCGAGCAGGTGGTCGAGGCAATCATGAAGGCCGCCCACACCGGCAAGATCGGCGACGGCAAGATCTTCGTCATGGACCTTGATCGGGCGGTGCGGATCCGCACCGGCGAGCTGGACGGAGAGGCACTTTGAAAGGCGGTCCGATGCGATTTCTGCCCACGGCTGCCTCGACGCGGTTCTCCCTGATGCGCCGCCTCGGCTTCGGCATGGCCGGCCTCCTGGCGCTCGGCACGGTGGCGCTCGTCGCGGCCGTGCCGTCGGCGGCGCAGCCCGCCGCGACCACAGCCGCCCCCACCAGCCTCGCGCCCACCACGCCGGGCAGCGGCGTCCAGCCCGCGCCGAACGCGGCGCCCGCCTCCACCGCGCCCGCCTCCACCACGTCCGCCACCCCCGCCACCCCCGCCTCGACCGAGCCGCCCAAGATCGACTCCGGCGACACCGCCT
>CAXSES010000024.1:0-1437 GCA_964236225.1 uncultured Acetobacteraceae bacterium | reverse complement strand
CCCGCCACCCCCGCCTCGACCGAGCCGCCCAAGATCGACTCCGGCGACACCGCCTGGATGCTGACCAGCACCGCGCTGGTGCTGATGATGACGATCCCTGGCCTGGCACTGTTCTACGCCGGCATGGTGCGCAAGAAGAACATCCTTGCCACGCTGATGCAGTCCTTTGCGATCTGCTGCCTCGTCACCATCACCTGGATGGTCGCGGGCTACAGCCTGGCCTTCACCAACGGCACCGGAGCGTGGTCGCTCTATGTCGGTGACTTGTCCAGATTCTTCCTCAACGGGATCGGAGAGCACATCACCAAGGGTGCGGACGTCGGCTTCGTGCTCGGCGCGGGGACCGACGCGGCCTCGCCGCAGACGATCCCGGAGACCGTCTACATGATGTACCAGATGACCTTCGCCATCATCACGCCGGCGCTGATCTGCGGCGCCTTCGCCGACCGGATGAAGTTCTCCGCGATGTGCGTGTTCATGGTGCTGTGGTCGCTGATCGTCTACAGCCCGATCGCGCACTGGGTCTGGGCGCCGACCGGCTGGCTGTCCAAGGCCGGCACGCTCGACTTCGCCGGCGGCACCGTCGTGCACATCAACGCGGGCGTCGCCGGCCTCGTGTGCTGCCTCGTGCTCGGCAAGCGCGTCGGCTACGGCCACGACAACATGGCGCCGCACAACCTGGCGCTGGCCGTGATCGGCGCCTCGCTGCTCTGGGTCGGCTGGTTCGGCTTCAACGCGGGCTCGGCCGTCGGCGCCAACGGCCGCGCCGGCATGGCGATGGCCGTCACCCAGATCGCCACCGCGGCGGCGGCGCTCGGCTGGATGTTCGCCGAGTGGGTCACCAAGGGCAAGCCGTCGGTGCTCGGCATCATCTCCGGCGCGGTCGCGGGGCTGGTCGCGATCACCCCGGCCTCCGGCTTCGTGCTGCCCGGCGCCTCGCTCATCATCGGCATCGCCGCCGGCGTGATCTGCTTCTGGTCGGCCACCTGGCTCAAGCACGTGATCGGCTACGACGACAGCCTCGACACCTGGGGCGTGCACGGCATCGGCGGCATCGTCGGCGCGCTGCTCACCGGGGTGCTCGCCTACGGGCCGCTCTCGGCCACCGACGCCTCGCCGGACGGGACCAGCGGCAGCCTCGCGCAGCTGCTGATCCAGGCGGAGGCGGTCGCCGTCACCCTGGTCTGGAGCGGCGTGGTCTCGTTCGTCCTGCTCATGCTCATCAAGGTCACGATCGGCCTGCGGGTGGACCGGGAGCAGGAGATGGAGGGCCTCGACCTGGTGCTGCACGGCGAGCAGGTGTTCTAGGCGCCCCGCGCCCGGACTGCGGCAGGAAGGCCGGGAGCGATCCCGGCCTTCTGCGTCTCGGAGCCGCAAGTGAGGAGCAAGCAAGGCTGGGCTCTGCCCAGACCCGCCAGGGGCGAGCCGCCCCTGGAC
>CAXSES010000023.1:0-17506 GCA_964236225.1 uncultured Acetobacteraceae bacterium | reverse complement strand
GATGCTCCCATGGGCGCCGGCACCAAGCCCTGAAACATCGGACATTGGACGGGTCATTGATCGATGACCCGTCCATGCCGTTTCATGGTCGATATGCAAAAGCCCGGGGCAGATGCCCCGGGCTTTTTTCACGACGGAACGATCGGCGGCGCCGTGACCTTCAGCAGGATGAGGTTCCGCTTTAGGCTCCACCGGACGCTGGCCTCCGGGCTGCCTTCCTGAAGTGGATCGGTTGCCTGGAGACCTGCCTCTGGCGGGTCTGGCCGGGCCCTGCCTGCTTCCTGGCCGGAGTCCGGAGTGGCCGGTCTCAGGCCTCGTCGGCCTCGGAGAACTGCTCCGGCCGCGGGCCGCTGTCCTGGCCCTTGGCGTTGGGGTCGCGGTCCACGAGCTCGATTACCGCCATGTCCGCGGCGTCGCCGTAGCGCATGCCCGCCCTCATCACGCGGCAGTAGCCTCCCGCGCGAGTGCGGTAGCGCTCCGCGATGGCGCCGAACAGCTTGGCGACGATCACGTCGTCGCGGAGCTGCGCGTAGGCCTGGCGCCGGGCGTGCAGGCCGCCGCGCTTGCCGAGCGTGATGAGCTTCTCCGCGACGGGGCGAAGCTCCTTCGCCTTGGGCAGGGTGGTGGTGATCTGCTCGTGCTTGATCAGCGCGTGCGCCATGTTGCGGAACATCGCCAGGCGATGGGTGGACGTGACGTTCAGCTTCCGACCGGCAACACCGTGTCGCATCGAACTATACTCCTGCCGCCGGTTGGATCAGAAAGGCTCGTCGAGACGCTTGGCGAGGTCCTCGATGTTCTCGGGCGGCCAGCCGGACACCGCCATGCCAAGGGCGAGGCCCATGTTGGTCAGGACCTCCTTGATCTCGTTCAGCGACTTGCGGCCGAAATTCGGGGTGCGGAGCATCTCCTGCTCCGTCTTCTGCACCAGGTCGCCGATGTAGACGATGTTGTCGTTCTTCAGGCAGTTCGCCGAGCGCACCGACAGCTCCAGCTCGTCGACCTTGCGCAGCAGGTTGCGGTTGAACGGCAGGTCGTCGTGGATCTCCTCGGCGCGGGCCTGCTGCGGCTCGTCGAAGTTGATGAACAGGGCGAGCTGGTCCTGAAGGATGCGGGCCGCGAGCGCCACGCTGTCCTCCGGCGTCACCGCGCCGTTGGTCTCCACCTGGAGCACGAGCTTGTCGTAGTCCGTGACCTGGCCCACTCGGGTCTGCTCGACCTTGTAGGACACGCGGCGCACCGGCGAGTAGATGCTGTCGACCGGGATCAGGCCGATCGGCGCGTCCTCCGGGCGGTTGACGGAGGCGGGGTCGTAGCCGCGGCCGAGCTGCACAGTCAGCTCCATGTTCAGCTTGATGCCGTCGTCGAGCGTGCAGATCACGAGGTCGGGGTTCATCACCTCGATGTCGTGGCCGGTCTGTATCTGGCCGGCGCGGACCTCGCCTGGGCCGGTCGCGCTCAGCGTCATGCGGCGGACCTGGTCGCCGTGCATGCGCAGCGCGAGCTGCTTGATGTTGAGCACGATGTCGGTGACGTCCTCGCGCACGCCGGGGATCGAGCTGAACTCGTGCAGCACGCCGTCGATCTGCACCGCGGTCACTGCGGCGCCCTGCAGCGAGGAGAGCAGGATGCGGCGGATCGCGTTGCCGAGCGTCATGCCGAAGCCGCGCTCCAGCGGCTCTGCGACCACAGTTGCGATTCGCGACGGGTCGGAGCCCGGCTCGACCTCAAGCTTCTCCGGCTTGATCAGCGACTGCCAGTTTCTCTGGATGACCACTACTTCGCCTCATTCATGGCATCGGACGGGCCACGCGATGGCGCAGGCCGTCCGGAAAACGGAAACGACGCCGCCCGAGGCTCCCCCCGGGCGGCGCCACCTTCTCGGCCGGCGTCAGACGCGGCGTCGCTTGCGCGGACGGCAGCCATTGTGCGGCACCGGCGTGGTGTCGCGGATCGAGGTGACTGCGAAACCCACCGTCTGCAGGGCGCGCAGCGCGCTCTCCCGGCCGGAGCCGGGGCCGTTGACCTCGATCTCCAGAGTCTCCATGCCGTGCTCGCGCGCCTTCTTGCCGGCATCCTCCGCGGCGACCTGGGCGGCGTAGGGCGTGGACTTGCGGCTGCCCTTGAAGCCCTGGGTGCCGGCCGACGACCAGGCGATGGTGTTGCCCTGCGCGTCGGTGATGGTGATCATCGTGTTGTTGAACGTCGCGGCGACGTGCGCCACGCCGGAGCTGATGTTCTTGCGCTCCTTGCGGCGGGGACGCGAGGTGCCGGAGGCGGGTTTCGCCATGGTGCTGGTATCCTAAAAATCGGGTGCGCCAGGACGGGCGCACAAGGCGCGGCAGGCGGGCTGGCGGAGGGAGGCGAGGCCGCGGCCCTTACTTCGTGACCTTCTTCTTGCCGGCGATCGCCACCGCCTTGCCCTTGCGGGTGCGGGCGTTGGTGTGGGTGCGCTGGCCGCGCACAGGCAGGCCGCGGCGGTGGCGCAGGCCGCGGTAGCAGCCGAGATCCATCAGGCGCTTGATGTTCATCGCGACCTCGCGGCGCAGGTCGCCCTCGACGCGCAGGTCGCGGTCGATGTACTCGCGGATGCGCAGCACCTCGTCGTCGGTGAGCTGGTTCACGCGGCGCTCCGCCGGGATGCCCAGCGTCGTGCAGATGGTCTGGGCCCGGGTCGGCCCGATGCCGTAGATGTAGCGGAGGCTGATGACGACCCGCTTGTTGGTCGGGATGTTCACGCCGGCAATACGCGCCACGCTGTCGCTCCTCGGGCCGGCGATCGTACCGGACTGCTTGGTCAATGGATCGGCCCGTCTGGGGATCGGCCCGTCGCGACGCGAGGACCTCAAACGGCAGGGGCGGCCACCGGTGGGAGGCCGCCAACGGCGCGGACTATACCGCCGAGGCGCGCCAAGTCAACGCGCCCCGGTCAAAGCTGCGTGAGCGGAGCCGCCTGGCCCACAGGGTCCAGCAGGGCGACGATCCCGGCGGTGACGTCGTCCATCTCCGCCATGCCGTCGACCTCGTGCAGGGCGCCGAGCGCGCGGTAGTGCGGCAGGATCGGCGCCGTCTGGCGGGCGTACACCCCCAGGCGGGCGGCCACCGTCTCGCGCGTGTCGTCGGGGCGGCGGACGAACCGCGTCGCCCCGCACACGTCGCACACGCCAGCCACGGCCGTCGGCTTGAAGCTGTCGTGGTAGCTGGCGCCGCAGCCCGCGCAGGTGAAGCGCCCTGCGATGCGCTCGACCAGGGCGGGGTCGTCGACCTTCAGCTCGATCACCGCGTCGAGGCGCTTGCCCAGGCGGGCGAGCAGGGCATCGAGCGCCTCGGCCTGCGGCACGGTGCGAGGGAAGCCGTCGAGGATGAAGCCGCGCGCGCAGTCCGGCTGCTGCAGGCGTTGCTCCAGCATGGCGATGATCAGGGCGTCGGAGACCAGGTTGCCCGACTCCATGACCGCCTTCGCCTCGCGCCCGAGATCGCTGCCGGCGGCGACCTCGGCGCGCAGCATGTCGCCGGTGGCGATCTGCACCACGCCGTAGCGCTGCTCCAGCCGCCTGGCCTGCGTGCCCTTGCCCGCGCCCGGCGGACCCAGGAGGATCAGGTTCACCGCCGCCCTCTCGGCTTCTGCTTGCGGATCAGGCCGTCGTACTGGTGGGCGAGCAGGTGGGACTGTATCTGCACCACGGTGTCCATGGTCACGGAGACGATGATCATCAGGCTGGTGCCGCCGAACGAGAACGGCACGCCGTAGCGGCTGATCAGCACCTCCGGCAGCAGGCACACCGCGACCAGGTAGAGCGCGCCGATCGTGGTCAGGCGGGTCAGCACCGTGTCGAAGTAGCGCGCCGTGTTGCTGCCCGGCCTGATGCCTGGGATGAAGCCGCCATACTTCTTCAGGTTGTCCGCCGTCTCCTCGGGATTGAACACGACGGCGGTGTAGAAATACGAGAAGAAGATGATCATGCCCGCGTAGCCGATCATGTAGAGCGGCTGCCCGTGGGCGAAGGCGGTGCCGATGGTGCCGAGCCAGCCGGCGCTGTTGCCGGAGAAGCCCGCGATCGTCGCAGGGATCAGCAGGATCGAGCTGGCGAAGATCGGCGGGATCACGCCTGCGGTGTTGACCTTGAGCGGCATGTGCGTCGAGTCGCCGCCGAACATGCGGCTGCCGACCTGGCGCTTGGGGTACTGCACGACCACGCGGCGCTGGGCGCGCTCCATGAACACGATGAACGCGATCACGCCGGCGGCGATGGCCAGGAAGGCCACGATGAAGATCGGCGACAGCGCGCCGGTGCGGCCAAGCTCCAGCAGGTTGCCGAGCGCGTTTGGCAGGTTGGCGACGATGCCTGCGAAGATGATGAGCGACTGGCCGTTGCCGACGCCGCGCGCCGTGATCTGCTCGCCCACCCACATCAGGAACATCGTGCCGCCCACCAGCGTCACCACGCTCGACAGGCGGAAGAACGCGCCGGGGTCGATCACCGCGGGGCCGGACGCGCCGTGCATGGCCTCCAGGCCGACGGAGATGCCGTACGCCTGGAACAGGGCGATCAGCACCGTCAGGTAGCGCGTGTACTGGTTGAGCTTCTTGCGGCCGCTCTCGCCCTCCTTCTTCAGCGTCTCGAGCTGGGGGACGGCGGCCGACATGAGCTGGATCACGATCGAGGCGCTGATGTAGGGCATGATGTTCAGAGCGAACACCGTCATGCGGCCAAGGGCGCCGCCGCTGAACATGTCGAACATGCCCAGGATGCCGCCGCTGTGCTGCGCCATCATCTCGCCCATCACGCCGGCGTCGACGCCGGGGACAGGGATGTAGGTGCCGACGCGGTAGACGATCAGCGCGCCCAGGGTGAACCACAGGCGCTTCTTCAGCTCGGTCGCCTTGGAGAAGGTGCCGAGGCTGAGATTGGACGCGATCTGCTCGGCCGCGGAGGCCATGGATGTTTCCCCTTGGGCGGCATGCGGGCGCGACGGAAGGAAGTCTCGCAGGAGAAGGCAAGCAAGGCCAGGGCTCCGCCCCCCTGCTTGAAGGCGGGGACCCGCCAGGGGGAGGCCCCCTGGACCGCCTTCTCCTTAAGTCATGGGATCAAAGGGTCCTCGGACCCTTTGCGGGTCTGGGCAGAGCCCAGCCTTGCTTGCCTTGACAGCAAAACGGCGCGCCCTCCCCTCCCGAGGCTGGCGCGCCGGCTGCAGCGCCGGAGGCTACGCCGCCGGCGCGTCCGGCACATGCGCCGCGACCGTCGTGGTCACGCTGCCGCCGGCCGCCTGCACCGCGGCCACCGCCGCCGCCGACGCGCCCGACACGGTGATCGTCACCGCCTGCGACAGCACGCCCGTCGCGAGCAACCGCACGCCGTCCACCTTGCCGGTGCGCACCAGGCCGGCGGTGCGCAGCGTGTCCTCGGTGATCGGCTGCGAGCCGTCCAGCCTGCCGCTCTCGATGGCCCTGGACAGCGTGCCCAGGTTGATCGGCGCGTAGGATTTGCGCGTCGGGTTGGAGAAGCCGCGCTTGGGCAGGCGGCGATAGATCGGGAGCTGGCCGCCCTCGAAGCCGTTGAGCGACACGCCCTCGCGCGCCTTCTGGCCCTTGACGCCCTTGCCCGAAGTCTTGCCCTTGCCCGAGCCGATGCCGCGGCCGAGGCGCTTGAACCTGGACTTGGCCTTCGGGTTGTCGCGCAGTTCGTTGAGCTTCATCTCAGTCCTCCACCCGGATCAGATGGGCGACCTTGCGGATCATCCCCCGCACGGAGGGCGTGTCCTCAAGCTCGCTGGTGCGGCGCAGCTTGTTCAGGCCGAGCCCGATCAGCGTCGCCTTCTGCCCTGGCTTGCGCCCGATCGGCGAGCCCGTCTGCACCAGGCGGACGCGCTTGCCTGTGGTCCCCGAAGCGTCAGACATCGGCGCCCGCCTCCACGACACCGGATTCCAGGGCGCCCGCGTCGCGCTTGCCCAGGATGTCCGTGACCTTCTTGCCGCGCCGGTTGGCCACGGAGCGCGGGCTCGCGCAGTTCGCCAGCGCGTCGAACGTCGCCTTGACCATGTTGTGCGGGTTGCGGCTGCCGAGCGACTTGGCCACCACGTCGTTGATGCCCAGAGTCTCGAACACCGCGCGCATCGGCCCGCCCGCGATGATGCCTGTGCCGGCCTCGGCGGAGCGCAGCACCACCTTGCCCGCGCCGTAATGCCCGAAGGAATCGTGGTGCAGAGTGCGACCTTCCTTCATCGGCACGCGGATCATCGTGCGCTTGGCGCGCTCCGTGGCCTTGCGGATCGCCTCCGGCACCTCGCGCGCCTTGCCTGCGCCGAAGCCCACGCGGCCCTTCTGGTCGCCGACGACCACCAGGGCCGCGAAGGCGAACCTGCGTCCGCCCTTCACCACCTTGGCCACGCGGTTGATCGTGACCAGCTTGTCGATGATGTCGTCGCCGCCGTCGCGGTCGCGGCCGTGGCCGCCGGAGCGGCCGTCCCTTGCTTCACGTGCCATGCGATGGCCCCCTAGAACGCCAGGCCGCCCTCTCGGGCAGCCTCGGCCAGCGCCTTGACGCGGCCGTGATACAGATACGAGCCGCGGTCGAACACCACCTGGGTCACGCCCGCCGCCGCCGCGCGCTCCGCCACCAGCCTGCCGACGGCCGCCGCGGCGTCCTTGTCGGCGCCGGTGCGGAGCTGCACGCGCAGATCCTTGTCCAGGCTCGACGCGGCGGCGAGCGTGCGCCCGGCCACGTCGTCGATGACCTGGGCGTAGATGTGCTTGCCGGAACGGAACACCGACAGGCGCGGCCGCAGCCCCGCCTTCTTGCGCAGCTGGAAGCGGAGACGGTCGCGCCGCCGCTCCCGAAGATCCCTCTGGGCGCTCATTACTTCTTCTTGCCTTCCTTGCGGCGGATCACCTCGTTGTCGTAGCGCACGCCCTTGCCCTTGTAGGGCTCGGGCGGCCGGAAGCCGCGTATCTCCGCGGCGACCTGGCCCACCAGACGCTTGTCGACACCGGCGACCGCGATCGCCGTCGGGCGCGGCGTGGTGATCGTGATGCCCGCCGGCACCGGGAACACCACGTCGTGCGAGAAGCCGAGGTTGATCACGAGGTTCGGGCCCTGCACCGCGGCGCGAAACCCGGTGCCGGTGATCTCCAGCGTCCTGGTGTAGCCCTTGCTCACGCCCTCGACCATCGAGGCGACCAGAGAGCGCGTCGTGCCCCACATCATCCTCGACTGCGCGGCGTTGGATACCGGCACGACCGTGACCTTGCCGTTCTCGACCGTGGTGGTGACGTGGCTGGTCAGCGGCAGAGTCAGCTCGCCCAGCCTGCCCTTCGCGGTGAGGATGCCGTCGGCGATCGCCACCTGGACGCCGGCCGGGATCTCGACCGGATACTTGCCTACACGTGACATCTGCGCCTCCTCAGAACACGCGGCACAGGACTTCGCCGCCGACATTGGCGGCGCGGGCCTCCGCGTCGCTGAGCACGCCGCGCGGCGTGCTCAGGATCGACACCCCAAGCCCCGCGTAGACGCGCGGCAGCTCCTTGATCTTGGAATACACGCGCCGGCCCGGCTTGGAGACGCGGTGGATCTCCTTGATGACCGGCTCGCCTTCGTTGTACTTCAGCTCGATGCGGAGCTGCGCCACGCCGGCGCGAAGCTCCTCTGTGCTGAAGCCGCGTATGTAGCCCTCGCGCCTGAGCGCCTCGAGCACGTTGGCGCGCAGCCTGGACGCCGGCGCCACGCAGGACGAGTGGCGCGCGTGCTGCGCGTTGCGGATGCGGGTGAGCATGTCGCCCACTGGATCGGACATCGACATCGGGGGCTCCTACCAGCTCGCCTTGACCAGGCCGGGGATGGCCCCGGCGCTGCCAAGGTCGCGCAGCGCGATGCGGCAGATCCTGAACTTGCGGTAGTTGGCGCGCGAGCGGCCGGTGATCTCGCAGCGCAGCCGCACGCGGATGCGCGCGCCGTTGCGCGGCAGCTCGGCCAGCTTGAGCGACGCCTCGAAGCGGTCCTCGACCGGCAGGGTGCGGTCCATCACCACGTCCTTGAGCGTCTGGCGCTTGGAGAGGTCGCGCTTGGCCATCCTCTCGCGCTTCTTGTTGCGGTTGACGGCAGAAGTCTTCGCCATGGAACTGTCCTCCGGAACCTGCGGGGGGACGCCCCGCCGTTTTCCACATCATGCGCGGCGCCGGAACGACACCGCGGGTGGCGCAGCCTCTGGGGCGCGCCGGGGTCTCTCAGGCCGCCGCAGGCGCCACGATCGCAAACGGGATGTCGAAGGCGCGCAGCAGCGCCTTGGCCTCCGCGTCGGTCCTCGCGGTGGTGACGAACACGATGTCCATGCCGCGCACGGTGTCCACCTTGTCGTAGTTGATCTCGGGGAACACGATCTGCTCCTTCATGCCCATCGCGAAGTTGCCGCGACCGTCGAAGCCCTTGGCGTTGTCCAGGCCGCGGAAGTCGCGCACGCGCGGCATCGCGATCGTCACCAAGCGGTCGAGGAACTCGTACATCCGGGTGCGGCGCAGAGTCACCTTGGTGCCGATCGGCAGGCCCTCGCGTATCTTGAAGCCTGCGATCGCCTTCTTGGCCACAGTCTTCACCGGCTTCTGCCCGGCGATCAGCGTCAGCTCGGCGACCGCGGCGTCGAGCTTCTTCTGGTCGCCGGCGGCCTCGCCAACGCCCATGTTGATGACGATCTTCTCCAACCGCGGCACCTGCATCGTGTTCGTGTAGCTGAACTCCTGCTGCATCTGCGCGCGGATGGTGTCGAGGTAGCGCTGCTGCATGCGCGGGCGAACGACCACGGGCCTGTCGCTCGCGGGCTTGTCGCTCGCGTGGGTCTCGCTCGCGGGCGTCCCGCCGGTCTGCTCTGTCTCGCTCATCGCCTCAGCCCTCGATCACGTCGCCGGTGGCCACGGCCACGCGAACCTTGGAGCGCGCGCCGTCGCTGCCCTCGATCACCCGGAAGCCGACGCGGGTCGGCTTGTCCGTCTTGGGATCGACGAGCATCACGTTGGACAGGTGGATGGTCGCCTCGCGCTCGATGATGCCGCCTGGCTGGCCCGCGCCCTGCGCCTTGGTGTGGCGCTTGGCGATATTGACGCCCTGCACCACGGCGCGGTCCTCCTTGGGCAGCACCTGGAGCACCTCGCCGCGCTTGCCGCGGTCGGCGCCGGAGATGACGACCACGCGGTCGCCCTTGCGGATGCGCGCGGCCATCACAGCACCTCAGGCGCGAGCGAGATGATCTTCATGAACTTGCGCGCCCGCAGCTCGCGCACCACGGGGCCGAAGATGCGGGTGCCGATCGGCTCCTGCGCCTTGTTGATCAGCACCGCCGCGTTGCGGTCGAAGCGGATCGCGGAGCCGTCCGGGCGGCGCACCGGGAACGCGGTGCGCACGATCACCGCCTGGTGCACGTCGCCCTTCTTCACCTTGCCGCGCGGGATCGCCTCCTTGATCGAGACGACGATCACGTCGCCGACAGAGGCGGTCTTGCGCTTGGAGCCGCCGAGCACCTTGATGCACTGCACGCGGCGCGCGCCGGAATTGTCGGCGACGTCGAGGTTGGATTCGACCTGGATCATCTAACTGGCCCCCTCAGCCCTGCGGCTGTTCGGCGTGCCCGCCATGCTCGGCGATCACCGCGGCGGCCTCGGGCGGCACGGTGACGTCGAGCCCCGCCGCCTGGTCGGCGGCGATGGCGTCCGCCGCCGCCTCGATCACGTCCGCGCCCAGCCCGCCGAGCACCGCGCCGTTGCGCTGCACCACGGTCCAGGTCTTGCGCTTGGAGATCGGCGCGCACTCGACGATGCGCACGAGGTCGCCCTCGCGGCACTCGTTGTGTTCGTCATGGGCCGCGTACTTCTTCGAGCGGCGGATGAACTTCTTGTAGAGCGGGTGCATGATGCGACGCGAGACCAGGACCGTGATGGTCTTCTGCATCTTGTCGCTCGTCACCCGCCCGGTCAGGACGCGCCTGGGCATGACGCCTCTCCCTTCAGGACTTGACCGCAGCAGGACGCGCCTGCTGGGTCTGGCCGTTCTGCGTCTGGCCGTTTTGCGTTTGGATGGTCTTCAGCCTGGCGATGTCGCGGCGGACGATGCGCGCGCGACCCTGGCCTTCCTGCTGCCCGGTGGCGCGCTGGAACCGCAGGTTGAACTGCTCGCGACGCAGGTCGAGCAGCATCGTGTCCATCTCGTCGGGCGACTTGGCCCGGATGTCGGACGGCTTGGTCATGTCATGCGTCTCCGATTCGGGTGACGAACTTCACCTTGATCGGCAGCTTGGCCGCGCCGAGCTGCAACGCCTCGCGCGCCAGCTCCGGCGAGACGCCGTCGATCTCGAACATCATCCGCCCCGGCTTGACCCGCGCCACCCAGAACTCCGGCGATCCCTTACCGGAGCCCATGCGGACCTCGGCCGGCTTGGTCGACACCGGGACGTCGGGGAAGATGCGTATCCACACGCGCCCGGCGCGCTTCATCGCGCGGGTGATGGCGCGGCGCGCCGCCTCAATCTGGCGCGCAGTCACGCGCTCCGGCTCCAGGGCCTTGAGGCCGTAGGTGCCGAAGTTCAGCGTGGTGCCGCCCTTGGCGAGGCCGTGGATGCGGCCCTTGTGGGCCTTGCGGAACTTGGTCCGCTTTGGGGAGAGCATGTGCTGTCGTCCTTAGCGCTGCGGCGCCTGTTCGGCGGCGCGGCGATCCTGCGCGGTCGGGTCGTTGGTCATGATCTCGCCCTTGAAGATCCACACCTTGACGCCGCACGTGCCGTAGGTGGTCTTGGCCGTCGCCACGCCGAAATCGATGTCCGCGCGCAACGTGTGCAGAGGCACCCTGCCCTCGCGGTACCACTCGGTGCGCGCGATCTCCGCGCCGCCCAGGCGTCCGCCGCAGTTGATGCGGATGCCCTGCGCGCCGAGCCGCATCGCCGACTGCACGGCGCGCTTCATCGCGCGGCGAAACGCCACCCGACGCTCGAGCTGCTGGGCGATGTTCTCTGCCACCAGCGTCGCGTCGATCTCGGGCTTCCTGATCTCGACGATGTTGAGCTGCACCTCAGACTTCGCCATCTTCGCGAGGTCCTTGCGCAGGTTCTCGATGTCCTGGCCCTTCTTGCCGATCACCACGCCGGGGCGCGCCGCGTAGATCGTCACGCGCGGCTTCTTCGCAGGACGCTCGATCACCACGCGCGAGATGCCCGCGCCGGAGAGCTTCTTGCGCAGGTGGGCGCGCAGCTTGATGTCCTCATGCAGCAGCCGGGCATAGTCAGTGCCGGCGTACCAGCGGCTGTCCCAGGTGCGGTTGATGCCGAGCCGCAGCCCGATCGGATTGACCTTGTGTCCCATGGTTCAGGCCGCCTTCTGCTCTGTGCCGCTCGTCGGGTCGGAAGGGGCGCCACGCGGCGTGCGCGGGGCCTCCTCGACCGCCGCGCGCTCCGCGACCACGATCTTGAGGTGGCTGAACCATTTCTCTATGCGCGAGGCGCGACCGCGGCCGCGCGCCTGGAAGCGGCGCATCACGATCGACTTGCCGACCTCTGCGCGCGACACGACGAGCTGGTCGACATCGAGCTGGTGGTTGTTCTCCGCGTTGGCGATCGCGCTCTCCAGCACCTTCTTGACCTGCTGCGCGATGCGACGCTTGGAGAAGGTCAGCGCCGCCACCGCCTGGCTCGCCGGCTGGTTGCGGATCAGGCCGGCCACCAGGTTCAGCTTGCGCGGCGAGATGCGCATGTTGCTGAGCACGGCCTGCGCCTCTGTCTCGTCCAGCCTGCGGGGAGTCTTCGGCTTGCTCATCTCAGCCCCGCTTCGCCTTCTTGTCGGCCGTGTGCCCCGTGAAGGTGCGCGTCGGCGAGAACTCGCCGAACTTGTGGCCGACCATGTTCTCGTTGACCTGCACCGGCAGGAACTTGTGGCCGTTGTAGACGCCGAAGGTCAGCCCCACGAACTGCGGCAGGATCGTGCTGCGCCGCGACCAGATCTTGATGATCTCGCTGCGCCCAGACGCCCTGGAGTTCTCTGCCTTGTTGAGGAGGTAGCCGTCGACGAACGGGCCCTTCCAGACGGAACGCGCCATCCTACTTGCCCTTGTTGCGGCGACGGATGATCAGGCTGTCCGTGCGCTTGTTGGTGCGTGTCTTGTAGCCCTTGGTCGGCTTGCCCCATGGCGTGACCGGGTGGCGGCCGCCAGAGGTGCGGCCCTCGCCGCCGCCATGCGGGTGGTCGACCGGGTTCATCACCACGCCGCGGTTGTGCGGCCTGCGGCCCATCCAGCGCGCGCGCCCGGCCTTGCCGATGTGCTGGTTCATGTTGTCGGCGTTGCTGACCGCGCCCACCGTCGCCATGCATTCCGCGCGCACCACGCGAAGCTCGCCGGACTGCAGCTTGACCTGCGCGTAGCCGGCATCCTTGCCGACGAGCTGCGCGTAGGTTCCCGCGGCGCGCGCCACCTTGCCGCCCGCGCCCTGCTTCAGCTCGATGTTGTGCACGATGGTGCCGACGGGGATCGTCGCCAGCGGCATCGCGTTGCCCGGCTTGATGTCCACCTTCGGGCCGGAGACGACCTGGTCGCCGGCACGCAGCCGCTGCGGCGCCAGGATGTAGCTCAGCTCGCCATCCGCGTACTTGATCAGCGCGATGAACGCGGTGCGGTTCGGGTCGTACTCCAGCCGCTCGACGGTGGCCGCCATGTCGTGCTTGCGGCGCTTGAAGTCCACCATGCGGTAGGTCTGCTTATGCCCGCCGCCGCGGAAGAACGAGGTCGTGCGCCCATGGTTGTTGCGCCCGCCCGAGTGGTGCTTGCCCTCGGTCAGGCCCTTGACGGGCTTGCCCTTCCACAGCTCGCTGCGGTCGATCAGGATCGTGCCGCGAAGCGACGCGGTGATCGGATTGAAATGCCTCAGTGCCATCGCGGCTTCCCTCAGGTGAGGCTTGTCGTCAGGTCGATGGTCTGACCTGGGGCAAGCTCCACGTACGCCTTCTTGATGTCGGAACGCTGGCCGGGACGGCCCTTGAAGCGCTTCCGCTTGCCCTTCTGCACCAACGTGTTGACGTTGGTGACGGTGACGCCGAACAGCGCCTGCACCGCGGCCTTGATCTCCGGCTTGCTGGCCTCCAGCGACACCCGGAACACCACCTGGTTGCGCTCTGACAGCGCCGTCGCCTTTTCGGTGATCAGGGGCGCGCGGATGATCGTGTACATCGACTCGCGCGTCATGTGCGCGGCGCGGTGCCGGGCTGCGGCGATGCGGTTCATGCCAGGCGCTCCTTCAGGCCCTCGACGGCGGCGGCCGTCACCACCAGCAGGTCGTGCTGCAGGATGTCGTAGACGTTGGCGCCCACGCTCGGCAGCACGTCGATGCCCGCGATGTTGCGGCTGGCGCGCAGGAAGCCCGCATCCACCAGTCGGTCCACCACCAGAACGGACCCCCAGCCCAGCACCTTCAGCTTCGCCGCCAGCTCCTTGGTCTTGACGCCGCTGGTCGCCGCGTCGAGGACGACGAGCTTGCCCTCCGCCTGCTTCTGGCTGAGCGCGCTGATCAGGCCGAGGCGGCGCACCTTCTTCGGCAGGTCGTAGCCGTGGTCGCGCACCACGGGGCCGTGCACCCGGCCGCCGGTGCGGAACTGCGGCGCGCGCAGGCTGCCCTGGCGGGCGTTGCCGGTGCCCTTCTGCTTGTAGGGCTTCTTCGTGGTGCCGGAGACCTCGCCCATGCCCTTTGTCTTGTGCGTGCCTGCGCGGCGCTTGGCGAGCTGCCACTGCACCACGCGCGCCATGATGTCGGCGCGGGGCGCCGCGGCGAACAGGGCGTCCGGCAGCTCGGCGGTGCCGGCGCTGCCATTGTCCAGCGTCCTGATGTCGATCTGCATCTCTATGCCTCCGGCTGCGCAGGGGCGGCCTCGGCCGGCGCCTCGACAGGAGCAGCCGCGGTCGCCAGCAGGCCGGCCGGGAACGGCGCGTCGGCGTGGCGCGCCTTCTTGACCGCGTCGCGCACCTGCACGTAGTCGCCCTTCGCGCCGGGCACCGCGCCGTGCACCATGATGAGGCCGCGCGCGGCGTCGATGCCCGCGACCTCGAGGTTCAGCGTGGTCACGCGCTCGACGCCGAGGTGGCCCGGCATCTTCTTGTTCTTGAACGTCTTGCCGGGGTCCTGCCGGTTGCCCGTCGAGCCCAGGCTCCTGTGGCTGACCGACACGCCGTGCGAGGCTTCCAGGCCGCGGAAGTTCCAGCGCTTCATGCCGCCCGCGAAACCCTTGCCCTTGGTGATGCCGCAGACGTCGATCTTCTGCCCGACCACGAAATGCGCGGCGCTCAGCGTGGCGCCGGTCTCAAGCACCGCGTCGGGCGAGACGCGGAACTCGACCAGACGCTTCTTCGGCTCGATCCTGACGCGGGCGAAGTGGCCGCGATTCGGCTGAGTGACGTTCTTCACCTTTGCACGGCCGAAGCCGAGCTGAAGCGCGGTGTAGCCGTCGCGCTCCTCCGTTCGCACGTCGACCACCTGGACCTCGTCGAGGTGCAGCACTGTGACCGGCACGTGCGTGCCGTCGTCCCTGAAGATCCTGGTCATGCCCAGCTTCTTCGCGATGATCCCTGTGCGCATGGCGCCTGCCTCCCCCATCGCCTCAGAGCTTGATCTCGACGTCGACGCCGGCGGCCAAGTCGAGCTTCATCAGCGCGTCCACTGTCTGCGGCGTCGGCTCCACGATGTCGAGCAGGCGGCGGTGCGTGCGTATCTCGAACTGCTCGCGGCTCTTCTTGTCGACGTGCGGCGAGCGGTTCACGGTAAAGCGCTCGATGTGCGTCGGCAAAGGGATCGGGCCGCGGACCCGCGCGCCGGTGCGCTTCGCCGTGTTCACGATCTCCTTGGTGCTGTTGTCCAGCACGCGGTGGTCGTACGCCTTCAGGCGAATGCGGATGTTCTGGTTGTCCATCGTCACTCAATCCAGTTCGGGTCAGCCCTGGCCGTTGCGGTCAGGCCAGGTTCGGAGCCGTGCAGGCGATAAGGCCGGGGTGGGCAGCGTCACGGAATCGAATGGGCGCCGGAACGGTCCGGCGCCCGGATGCCGGTCGGATCTCAGGCGGTGATCGAGGCCACCACGCCGGCGCCCACCGTCCTGCCGCCCTCGCGGATGGCGAAGCGCAGGCCCTCGTCCATGGCGATCGGCGCGATCAGCTCCACGTCCATCGACACGTTGTCGCCGGGCATCACCATCTCCGTGCCCTCGGGGAGCTGCACCACGCCGGTCACGTCGGTGGTGCGGAAGTAGAATTGCGGGCGGTAGTTGGTGAAGAACGGGGTGTGGCGGCCGCCCTCCTCCTTGGTCAGCACGTAGGCCTCGGCCTTGAACTTGGTGTGCGGGGTGATCGAGCCCGGCTTGGCCAGCACCTGGCCGCGCTCCACGTCCTCGCGCTTGGTGCCGCGCAGCAGCGCGCCGATGTTGTCACCCGCCTCGCCGCGGTCGAGCAGCTTCTTGAACATCTCGACGCCGGTGACGATGGTCTTCACGGTGTTCTTGATGCCGACGATCTCGACCTCGTCGCCGACGTTGACGATGCCGCGCTCGACACGGCCGGTCACCACGGTGCCGCGGCCGGAGATGGAGAACACGTCCTCGATCGGCATCAGGAACGGACGGTCGATCGCGCGCTCCGGCTGCGGGATGTAGGTGTCGACCGCCTCCATCAGCTTGAGGATCGCCTGCTCGCCCAGCTCCGGGTTCTTGTCCTCGAGCGCCATCAGCGCGGAGCCGTGCACGATCGGGATGTCGTCGCCGGGATACTGGTAGGAGGAGAGCAGCTCGCGCACCTCCATCTCCACCAGCTCAAGCAGCTCGGGGTCGTCGACCATGTCGACCTTGTTGAGGAACACCACAAGCGACGGCACGCCGACCTGGCGGGCGAGCAGGATGTGCTCGCGCGTCTGCGGCATGGGACCATCGGCGGCGGAGACCACCAGGATCGCGCCGTCCATCTGCGCCGCGCCGGTGATCATGTTCTTCACGTAGTCGGCGTGGCCGGGGCAGTCGACGTGGGCGTAGTGGCGGTTGGTGGTCTCGTACTCCACGTGCGCCGTGGAGATCGTGATGCCGCGCGCGCGCTCCTCTGGCGCCTTGTCGATCTGGTCGTAGGCCGTGAAGGTGGCGCCCCCGGACTTCGCAAGGATCTTGGTGATCGCCGCCGTGAGCGACGTCTTGCCATGATCGACGTGGCCGATCGTGCCGATGTTGCAGTGCGGCTTGTTCCGCTGGAATTTGGCCTTACCCATCGTCCTGTCTCCGTCGCCCGAGTTGCTTTACCAGCGGTAGTGGCTGAAGGCCTTGTTCGCCTCGGCCATCCGATGGGTGTCCTCACGCTTCTTCACGGCCGAGCCGCGGTTGTTCACCGCGTCGAACAGCTCGTTGGAAAGACGCTCTTCCATCGTGTGCTCGCCCCGCTTGCGCGACGCGTCGATCAGCCAGCGGATCGCCAGCGCCTGGCGGCGCTCCGTGCGCACCTCGACAGGCACCTGGTAGGTGGCGCCGCCGACCCGGCGCGAGCGCACCTCGACCGCCGGCTTCACGTTGTCCAGCGCCTCGTGGAACATGCGCACCGGGTCGGCCGAGCTGCCGCCGCGCTTCTTCATCACGTCGAGCGCGCCGTAGACGATGCCCTCCGCGGCGGACTTCTTCCCATCGTACATCAGCGCGTTCATGAAACGCGTGATCACGATGTCGCCGAACTTGGGGTCCGGCAGTATCTCTCTCTTGGTGGCCTTGCGGCGACGGCTCATGTCCCGGTCTCCCTACTTCGGCCGCTTCGCGCCGTACAGCGAGCGACGCTGGCGGCGCTTCGGCAGGCCCTGCGTGTCGAGCACGCCGCGCAGGATGTGGTAGCGCACGCCAGGCAGGTCCTTCACGCGGCCGCCGCGGATCAGCACGACGCTGTGCTCCTGCAGGTTGTGGCCCTCGCCGGGGATGTAGCTCACGACCTCGTAGCCGTTGGTCAGCCGCACCTTGGCCACCTTGCGCAGCGCGGAGTTCGGCTTCTTCGGCGTCGTGGTGTAGACGCGCGTGCAGACGCCGCGCTTCTGCGGGCATCCCTCGAGCGCGGGCACCTTGTTGCGCTTGGCGGCCGGCTCGCGGCCCTTGGCAATCAGCTGGTTGATGGTCGGCATACGCCCTCGTTCCGGTCCTGGTCCGCAGCACGAACCCCAGGCCTGACTCGGAGCCGCTCATCATCTGCGAACAGAGGACCACGCGGCGCAGGGCAAAGCCCAGCCGACGGGGTCTTGTCGGGCCTGCGGCCTTGGTCCACCCCACTGGGGGTTGGACGGCGCCACACGCTTGTCTGCCAGCCAATAACGACGGCCCGAACCAGGCGTCGGGGGGTGCCGAAGGCGCGGAACCTACGTCCCACCCCTGGGCAAGTCAAGCCGCGCGGCCGGGGAAAATGCGGCGGGGCGGAAACAGGAAGGGAGGCAAGGCCAGGGGCTCTGCCCCTGGACCCCGCTCAAGGCAATTGCCTTGAGAATCCT
>CAXSES010000022.1:9256-17794 GCA_964236225.1 uncultured Acetobacteraceae bacterium | reverse complement strand
CGGTGCTGCTCCGCCCACCGGCGGATGGCGCTGTCCGCCCCGTATACGCTGTCGCCCGCGACCCAGGCGAACGGCACGCCCGCCGCACGCGCCCGCTCCAGCAGCATGGCCAGGCCCTGCTTCGGCTTGGTCACAAGCTCCACGTCGGCCGGGATGCGCGCCTCCTCGCGGCGCGCGTCGTCCTTGGCCCAACTGTGGGGCACATAAAGCGCCCGGTCGATCAGCGCGCGTCCATGCAGGCCGGCGTAGCCCAGGAATACGCCGACCTGCGCGTTCTCGATCCGGCCCGCCGTGCCGGTGTATTGCCGCTGCACCCCGGCCGACTTCGTGCCCTTCTTCAAGAACCCGGTCTCGTCCAGCACCAGCACGGCTGCCGGGTCGGCCAGGTGCTCCACCACGTAGGCCCGCAAATCGTCGCGCACCGCGTCCGCGTCCCAAAGCACCCGGCTCAGGAATTCCTGCACCCCGTCCGGCGTCGCGTCGCCCGCAGCCTCGGCCAACTGCCAGCCGTTCTTGCGCGCAACCGGCGCCAGCAGGCCGCGCAGGTAGGACCCCGCGCGGCGCCGCGGCTCGGCACGCCCGAACCGCGGCGCAATCCGTGCGACAACGCCGTCCATGCCCGCAGCCCAGACCCGAACCTCAGCGCCCGTCGTCATGCCACCCCACCCCCAGACAGGCATAACACGCAACCCCGGCTGTAATACTAAAGCACCCGTTACCGCAGAGGCGGGGGTGGTCGGTCCGGCGGCGGCGGGTCGGGAGGGCGGGCCTGGGGGCAGACGCGGCGCCGCAGGGGTTGGCTGGGCTGCGGACTGGCCCGCGCCGGTTAAGCAAGTATTAAGGTTACAATGTATGGTTTACCAGCGGTCTTCCCGGCTCTTTTGTTCATGTCCTGTTAAACATAAACTCCTTGTGGACCCAAATTTATTTCATCAATTATGCGTCTATTCCTGGGCACTCTCCGTAGCAGCGGGCCGCGTGGCCAGGACCACCGGATCACAAGAGAGGACGTTCGATGGCAACCGTACCTGGCGGCACCGGCGAGAGCTTCACCGACTCCCATGCGGCGGACGTGATGCATGGCAGCAGCTTCGACGACACGATCTTCGCGTCTTACAGTAACGACACCATCCACGGCGGCGCGGGCGACGACTTCATCAGCACGTCCGGCTCGCACGAGCACATCTTCGGCGACAGCGGCAACGACGTGATTATCGCCTCGGGCGGGCACGACGTGATCTACGCCGGCAGCGGGACCACCATGGTCATGGCGTCGGGCGGCCACGACAGCATCTTCGGCGGCGCGGGCGGCGGCGTCATCACCGCCGGAGGCAAGGGCAACATGGTGCACGCCGGCAGCGGCAACACCTTCATCTCCGGCGGCGACGGCGGCGACACGCTGATCGGCGGCGCGGGGATGGACACCATCCACGCCGGGGCGGGCAGGCAGATGCTGATCGCCGGCAGCGGCGACACCATCATGAAGGACGGCACCGGCGCCGACACCATGGTCGGCGGCGCGGGGCACGACACCTTCGTGTTCGGCAGCAACGGCGGCAAGGACGTCGTGATGAACTTCCACGATGGCGACATCCTGCAGATCGAGAAGAACATCAACGGCCTGAACGTCACCAGCGCGCAGGACGTCGCCGGCCATGTGCACGACGACGCCGGCAACGCAGTGATCCATCTCGGTCACGAGACGATCACGCTGGTCGGCATCAAGGCCGAGGACATCCACAACAACCCGTCCGGCTACTTCACCGTCCACTGATCCGGCCGAGCCCACCCGGCCCGTGACGGCGGGCCGCCGGCCCGGGCCGGGGCAACCACGAGCGGCGCCGCGCGGCGCCGACCAGAATCCAGCAAGGGACGCCGCCGATGCTGCTGCGCGAACCACCGCCCGAGCCGACCCGCCTGCGGACGACGGTGCTCGCATCCGACGTGGTGCTGACCCTGCTGCCGGACGCGGACGGGGCCGGCGAGAGCTTCGCGATGCCGCGCCGCGTTCCCTATGGCACCGTGGCGGTCAGCCATGGCGGGCGCAGCCGGCGCATCGCGGCACTTCGCCTGGAGGGGGACGAGGCAGGTGGGAACGAGGGGTTCGTGGCTGACGACGTGGCGCTCGACCAGCTCTCGGCCCCGCTCGACACGGCATCACGCCACCGTCTGCTGAGCTTCCTGCTGGGATTCTGCCGCTCCGCGTTCCGACTCGGCGCGGCGCCGGGCTTCGCCTCGACCTGCCGGCGCCTAACCGTCGAGAGCGTGCCGTGCCACGGTGTCGCGGTGCCGGTGGCGCGGCTGGGCGCGACGCTGATCCTGGTGCGCGGCGTGTTGGCGGGCGCTGGCGCGTCGCTGCATCTGGTGGGCGAGCGCGCCACCTTCCCGAGCGCGCTGCGCGGCGCGGGCAACGTCGCGGACCCGCACTGGGGCGGCTTGCAGGCGATCGAGCGTGCGGAGCCCGGCAGCCTGCTGCTGGCCGACGGCGAGCATCCTGCGCACTGGGTCATCGACGGCGCGCCGGCGGCGCTGCCGCACGTGCTGGAGCTGGTCGAGGCGGGCGGCCTCGGGGCGGCGGCGCTGCGCGCCGAATGCCTGCGCGCGCTGGCGCCGATCGCCGCGCCGGGGAGTGCCGAGGCCGCGCTGCTGCACGACATCCAGCTCGTCTCGCCGATCGCGGCGCGGATGCACGACGACCCCGCCTCGCCGGTCGGCGGCGCGCTGGAGCTGGCGCTGTCCGACGGAGAGGGCGGGCTGTTCCTGCGCGGCTGGATCCGCGACCCGCTCGGCCTGGTCGAGAGCGTCTCGCTGTTGACCGTGGCGGGGGCGGCCGTGATCCCGGCTGCGGAGATGCACCGCGTCAGGCGCCCCGACCTGGCCAGGCGGCTGGCGGGCTCGGCGCATGGCGACGAGCCGCGGCCCGGCTTCCTCGCGCGCGTCGCCGATCCCTCGCGCGGCCACACCCGCCAGCCGCAGCTGCTGCTGCGGCTGCGCTCCGGCGCCTCGGTGGTGCTGGCGCCGGCGGTGCGCAGCCTGCACCCGGCCGCGGCGCGCGACGCCGTGCTGGGCAGCGTCGACCTGGCGCAGGCCGGGCCCGCCCTGTTCGACGGCTGCCTGGCGCCGGTGGCGCGGGCGCTGCACGCGGCGGCGCTCCGCGGTCGCGGCACGCCGACGGTGGTGCGCATCGGGCGTCAGGTGGCGCGGCCGGAGGTGTCGCTGCTGGTGCCGGTGTACCGCAACCTGGGGTTCCTGCGCGCGCAGATGGCGGCGCTGGCGGCCGACCCGGCGGTGCGCTGCGCCGAGCTGGTCCTGGCGCTGGACAGCCCGGAGCAGCAGCCGGAGCTGGAGCACCTGCTGCGCGGGCTGCACCTGCTGCACGCCCTGCCGGTGACGCTGGTGGTGATGGGGCGCAACTCGGGCTTCGCGGCGGCGACCAATGCGGCGGCGGCGCAGGCACGCGCGCCGGTGCTGCTGATGCTGAACTCCGACGTGGTGCCGGCGCGGCCGGGCTGGCTCGACGTGATGCTGGCGTCGCTGCGGCGGCGCGGGGTGGGCGCGGTCGGGCCCAGGCTGCTGTTCGACGACGACTCGATCCAGCACGCGGGTCTGTATTTCGAGCGCGACCAGGACGGGGTCTGGTTCAACCGGCACTACCACAAGGGGATGCCGCGGCTATGGGGGCCGGCCGGCGTGGCGCGTCTGGTGCCGGGGGTGACCGGCGGCGCGCTGATGCTGCGCGCGGCCGGCTTCGAGGCGGTGGGCGGAGTCTGCGAGGACTACGTGATCGGGGACTACGAGGATTCCGACCTGTGCCTGCGGCTGCAGGCACGCGGCGAGTCGATTGCCTATGCGCCGAGCGCCGAGCTGTATCATTTCGAACGGCGGTCGATCAGCCTGCACGGCGGCTACAGCCGCACCCTGGCCTCGACGTACAACCGGCGCCTGCATCATGCGCGCTGGGACGGGGCGATGGACGCGCTGATGCGGGCGACGCAGGCTTGCGGGGCGGCGCAGGCGCGCGGCGCGAGGAGGCGTGCGTGAGCGCCGTGCCGGCGGGCGCCGCGCACGGGGAGGCGCCGGGCCTAGACGGGTGGGGGTTCGACCGGCTGGTGGCGCAGCTTGCCGCCAACCGGTTCCTGCCCGCGCCGCCGGTGGAGCAGTGCTTCTGTGGCGACGGGGATTTCCGGGCGATCGGGGCGGAGTTCCTCGGCCATTTCGTGCGTGAGGCCGGGCTGCGGCCGCACGAGCGAGTGCTCGACATTGGCTGCGGCATCGGACGGATCGCGGTGCCGCTGACCCAATACTTGTCCGGCAAGGGGCGCTATGACGGCATCGACGTGGTGGCCGACGGCATCGCCTGGTGCGCGGAGCGGATCACCCCGGTCTATCCGGCGTTCCGCTTCCGCCATCTCGACGTGGGCCACGCGCTGTACAATCCGCAGGGTCGCGGGGACGCGGCAGGGGTCAGCCTGCCCTACCCCGACGCGTCGTTTGACTTCGTCTGCCTGGTCTCGGTGCTCACCCATTTCGGGGCGGCGGAGCTGACGCGCTACGCCGGCGAGGTCGCGCGACTGCTGGCGCCCGGCGGGCGCTGCCTGGCCACGGCGTTCCTGCTCAACTCGCCCTCGCGCGCGGGGCTGCGCGGCGGCGGCGGACCCTGGCGCTTCGACGCGGGCGACCCCGGGCCGGAGCTGCACGCCGACGCGTCGGCGCCAATGGCCGCGGTGGCGTTCGACGAGGATTTCCTGGTGGAGAGGTTCCTCCGCCACGGCCTGCGGCGGCGCAGGCCGGCCGTCTACGGGCACTGGAGCGGCCGGGCCTCGGCCAGCTTCCAGGACATCTGCGTGTTTGAGCGGGCGTGAGGCGATGAAGCTGCTGTTCCTCTGCCATGCCCATCCCGACCTGCAGGCCGGCGGCACTGAGATCTTCGCCCAGGCGCTGTTCCGCGCGCTGCGCGACGGCGGCGCCGAGGGGGTGTTCGTGGCCGGCACCGCGTCGCACCAGCGCCCGCCCAGCCCGGGCACCGCGCTGCAGGCGGCTGGCGGTGCGGCGGACGAGCTGCTGGTGTGGACCGCGGGGTTCGACAGCTTTCACCTGTCGCAGACCGACCTGCACGGTGTGGTGCCGGAGCTGGTGCATTTGCTGCGCGAGGTGCAGCCGGACGTGGTGCACATCCACCACGTGCTGCAGCTCGGCATGGAGGTGGTGGGGCTGGTTCGGCGCGTGCTGCCGCGGGCGCGCATCGTCATGACGCTGCACGACTTCTACCCGATCTGCGCGCATGATGGGCAGATGACGACGACCGACGGCCGGCTGTGCCACACCGCGTCGCACGATGCCTGCCGGCGCTGCCTGCCGGAGCGCAGCGCCACGGATTTCCGGCTGCGCGCGCTGCAGGTCGAGCGCGCCTTCGCCGTAGTGGACCGCTTCGTCTCACCGAGCCGGTTCCTGCGCGACCGCTACGTCGCCTGGGGCCTGGATGCGGGGCGCATCGTGGTGCTGCCCAACGGCTTGGCGAGCGTGGCGCCGGCGCCGCACCGGGGCGTCGCGGAGGGGCCGGCGGAGGGCCGGTCGGGGGGGCGTCGCGACCGCTTCGCGTTCTTTGGGCACATCAACCGCTTCAAGGGCGCCACCGTGGCGCTGGAGGCGTCGTCGCGGCTCAGCCGGGCCGGGGTCGCGCACGCCCTGGCGCTGCACGGCGGCACCGCGTTCCAGAACCCGGAGGTGCTGGAGCATTTCGCCTCGTCGCTGGCGGCGGCGCCGGACGCGCGGCACTGCGGGCCGTACCGTCATGCCGACCAGTCGCGGCTGATCGCGGGCGCGGACTGGGTCGTGGTGCCGAGCATCTGGTGGGAGAACGCGCCGCTGGTAATCGGCGAGGCATTCGCGCATCGCCGCCCGGTGATTTGCGCCGATGTCGGCGGCATGGCGGAGATGGTGGCGGACGGGGTGTGCGGGCTGCACGCGCCGGTGGGCGACGCAGCCGGGTTCGCCGCGGCGATGCGGCGCGGGATCGAGGAGCCGGGGCTGTGGAAGCGGCTGGTGGCGGGCATCGTGGCGCCGCCGGGCGTCGCCCACGCCGCCGCGTCGCACCTGGCGCTGTATCGCGCGCTGCTTGGCGGGGGCGATGCTGCCAGGGCTGCGGGCAACGGGGCGGCGGGCGAAGAGGCTGGGGACGGCTCGGTGCCGGGCGGCGCGACGGGGCGCGGCCTTGGGCGGGAGGCGCGACCGGGGCGCCAGCGGCTTGGGAGGGTGGCGGCGTGAACGTCATGACCCCCCCTGCCCTGCTCGACGCCGCGAAGCCAGGGCCGGCGCGCGACCTGTCCGCCCGGTCCGCGCCAGGCGGGGCGCAGGGCGCCGAGCGTGGCGGCGAGCAGGTCGGCGACATCGTCGCGGCGTGGGAGGTGTTGCCCGGCGCGCTGCTGCTGCTGGGCTGGCAGCGCGAGGCGCTGCCGGCGCGGGGCACGGCGCGGCTCGGGCGATGCCAATCCGACCACGGGCCATTCCGCTGCGTGAGCTGGGCGTTGCAGGCCGGCGGCGGGGCGTCCGGGGCGGCGCAGGCCTTCGCCCTGGCGGTGCGTCTGCCCGGGCCGGCGCAGGCGGGGCAGACGCTGGTGCTGCGGCCCGAGGGCAGGGCGGACGATCGGCGCGGCGTGCCGGACATCCTGGCGCGGCTGCCGGAGCGGCTGCACGCGCCGCTGGCCTTCGCGTCGGAGGCGGCGCGGCTGGCGGGCGAGGACGCGATGCCGCTTGCCCGCTTCCTGATCGACATCCTGGTGCAGCCGGGGACCGCGGGCCGCGCGGATGTGCGTGCCATGCTGGGCGCGTTCCTGTCCGCAACCGCCGAGCCGGACGGCTGCGTCGAGGTTCTCGCCGGCGTGCCGGAGAGCTGCGTGGCGCTGCAGGGCTGGGGGCAGGCCGGTCCGGCGAGCCTGGACTGCGTGCTGGTGGGGTCCGGCCTGTCGCGGCGGACGGCGCAGGCGGCGGCCTTCGCGCGGCCCGACATCGCCCTGCCCTGCGCCGGTGCCGTGCTGGTGCTGCCGCCGGACGCGGCGGGCGAGGCGGGCGGGGCGACGGAGCTCTACCTGCTGACCGGGGCCCGCCCCCGCCGGCGCGCCGTGCTGGCCACGGTGCGTCGCCTCGATCCGTCGGAGAGCGCCGTGCATCTGCGCGACCTGCTGCCGGTCCTGCGCGGTGCGGCGCCCGTGCTCGACCGGCTGCGCGCTGCGGCACGGCCGCGCTTCGCGGGGCATGACACGCTCAACACCGGGGCGCCTCCGGTGCGTGCCGCGGTGGACTTGGCGGCGCGCACCGAGGGCGGCGCCTACCTGCATGGCTGGCTGCTCGACCCGGCGCGTCTGGTGGCCGAGGTGACGCTGCGCAGCGGCTGCGGGGCGAGCGCGCGGCTGGACGCGACGTGGACGCGCATCCCGCGCCCAGACGTGACCGAGGCGTTCCGCCAGGCGCCGGGCTTCGCGCCGTCTGCCGGCGCGCACGCGCACGGGTTCGCGGCGCACGCGGCGTCGGTGCGGGACGCGTCGGGCGAGGGGAGTGGGGCGGGGTCGCTGCACCTAGACATCGTCTTCCGCGACGGCTCGGTGGCGTTCCTGCCGCTGCAGGATTGCGGGGGGGACGCGGCGTTGCAGGCCCGCCTGCTGGAGAGCGTGGACCTGCACAAGCCGTCGGGCCTCGCGGTCATCGAGCGTCAGCTCGGGCCGCTGTTCCTCGGCGGGCGGCGGCGGGTGGCCGAGGCGGCGATCGTCTGCGGCGCCGACCCGGGCTGGGCCACCGCGCTGGTGGTGGCGCTGCCGCAGCAGCCGGACCTGCCGCGCGCTCTGCTGTCGCAGTTCCTGCATGACCCGCTGCGCGCCGACGAGGGCCTGGTGCTGGTCTGCGGCGAGTCGTGGCAGGCGAGCGACCTCGACCGGCTGCGCGCCGAGCTGGCGTTTCGCGCGCTGCCGGCGATGCTGTTGCGGGTCGGCGGGCAGTGCTGCCCGGTGGCGGCGCTGGAGGCGGCGCTGGCGCTAACCTCGGCGGCGAGCGTGCTGATGCTCGGCTGGGGCACGCATGGGCGCGCTCCCGGGTGGCGCGAGGCGCTGTACGCGGCGCGCGCGGATCACGCGGGTGCGGGGCGGGGGCGGACCGGGGCCGGGCCGGGTGAGGCGGGCGGGGGCGAGGCGTGCTTCTGCGCGACGCAGCTCTACGAGGACTACTCAATCCGGTTCGCCGGGATTGACGGCGTGCAGGCGCTGGCGCAGGCGCCATGGTTTGCGGCGGGGCATGGCATGGCTGGGCTGCCGGCGAGCCTGGCGCGGGGCGACACCGTGCCGGTGCTCGCCGGCAGCCTGGCCGCGTGCCTGATGCCGCGCTCCGTGGCAACGGCGCTGGGCGGCGGCGGCGGACGCTACGCCACGGCGGAGGCCACGGAGCTCGACTTCTTCCTACGTCTCGGGCGCGCGGGCATCGCCTGCCTGTGGGTTCCCTCGGCACGGGTCTACGCGCTGGACAGCGAGCCCGGCCAGGCCACGGGGCACGGGG
>CAXSES010000022.1:6093-9156 GCA_964236225.1 uncultured Acetobacteraceae bacterium | reverse complement strand
TCGGCACGGGTCTACGCGCTGGACAGCGAGCCCGGCCAGGCCACGGGGCACGGGGGTCCGGGGCACGGGGTCGACGAGGTGGCGCGGCTGGTCGACGGTTGGTGCCTGCGCGAGACCTGGGGCGGCGGCGGGGCGGGTAGCGCCTTGGCCGACGCCGTCCCCGTGGCCAGCAGCGACGGCGCGGGAGCCGGGCGATGACGCCGGGCCCCTTGATGGTGCCAGGCCTTTCGGCGATGCCGGGCCGTCCAATGGTGCCCGATGTTTCCGCGGCCGTGGGGCGTACCCCAACCGGAGCGGCAGGAATTCTGATGCGCGTGCTCGTCGTCTCGCACGGCCACCCGGCCTTCTCCATTGGCGGCGCGGAGATGGCGGCGCACAACCTGTTTCGCGCGCTGGACGCGCTGCCGGGGGTCGAGGCGCACTTCCTCGCGCGCGCCGCCTCGCCGACGCGCCGCCATGCCGCGACGCCGCTGCTCAGCCTGCGCCAGGGCGAGCGCGAGGTGTTCCTGCACGCTGACGCCTGGGACGAGTTCTGGCTGTCCAACCGGGCGCTGGACGACCTGTCGGGGGCGTTCGCGCGCTACCTGCTGCGCGTGCGTCCCGACGTCGTGCACTTCCACCACGTGATCGGGCTGGGGGTGGAGTCGCTGCTGCAGGTGCGGCGGCTACTGCCGGAGGCGGCGATCGTGGTGACTTTCCACGAGTACCTGTCGATCTGCGCGCATCACGGGCAGATGGTGAAGACCGCGGGCAAGGGGCTGTGCAGCCGTGCCTCGCCGGCGGAGTGCAATGCCTGCTTCCCGCAGCACTCGCCGTCGCTGCTGTTCCAGCGCGAGCTGTTCCTCAAGGACCACTTGGCGCTGGCCGACGCCTACGTGTCGCCGAGCCGTTTCCTGGAGCGGCGCTACGTCGAGTGGGGGCTGGCGCAGGAGCGGTTCCACTTCATCGAGAACGGGCTGGACGCGCGGGCGCCGGCGCCCGCGCGCGCCCTGGCGGAGGGTGGGCGGCGGGGGCGATTCGGCTTCTTCGGGCAGCTTTCCGAGTTCAAGGGGCTGTTGGTACTGCTCGACGCCGTGGGGCGCGTGCCGGACCAGCTCTGGGGCGAGGACGCCTCGCTCAGCGTCTTTGGCGGCAACCTGGAGCGCCAGCCCGAGGCGTTCCGCAACCGGTTCGCCGCGCTGATGGAGCGGGCCGGCCGGCGGGCGCGGTTCTGCGGCAGCTATCGCGCCGACGAGCTGCCGCGGCTGATGAGCCAGGTGGACTGGACCATCGTGCCGAGCATCTGGTGGGAGAACTCGCCGCTGGTGATCCAGGAGGCGTTCCTGCACCGCCGGCCGCCGATCGTGGCCGACATCGGCGGCATGGCCGAGAAGGTGGGCGACGGCGTCGACGGCCTGCATTTCCGCGCCGGCAGCGCCGAGGACCTGGCCGACCGGCTCGGGCAGGCGCTGTCCGACCCGGGACTGTGGGGGCGGCTGCGCGAGGCGGCGCCTCGGCCGCCGGACCTGGGGCGCTTCGCGGCCGAGCACCTCGCGCTCTACGACGGCCTGCTGGCGCGGCGCGGCACCGGCGTGCGGGCCGCCGCGTGAGCCCGCGCGTGCAGGGGAGCGCGGGCCCGGCCGCCCCTGTCGCCGGGGCGGCGCGCGACCGCGCGCGGATGCAGGGGCGACGTTCGATCCGATCCGACATCGCAAGGAGCAGAGCATGACGAAGATCCTGGTCATCAGCCCGTCGGGCGAGGTGTACGACCACGACAACGTCCGGTGGTACAGCTACCAGGACGTGCAGCGCAGCTTGTCGCACTACCACAACATCGGCGACGCCTTCGTGTTCGACAGCACGCTCAAGCTGCTGAACTTCACCGAGGTGCGTGCCTGCAACATCCGCAACCCCACAGATGCCGAGATCGACTGCTACAACAACGAGTTCGACTTCGCGGTGCTGCGCGGCTCGAATTACCTGCATCCGGCGATGGACTGGGAGAACGCGCCGGCGGTGCTGTCGCGGCTGCGCATCCCGATCCTCGCGTTCGGCATCGGGGCGCAGGCGCCGGCGCGCGGGCCGCTGCACCTGCCGGAGTCGAGCCGGCAGGTGCTAAGCATCATCGCCGAGCGCTCCGCCTCGATCGGCGTGCGCGGCGCCTACACCGCCGACGTGCTGTGGTCGCTAGGGATCCGCGAGTCGCGGATCATCGGCTGCCCCACGGTGTTCCGCAACAACGACCCCGACCTGCGCATCGACCTGCCGCCGCTGGAACAGGTGCGCCGCGTCGCCTACACGCTGCGCCGCGAGGTGGGCTCGGACTACGCGCGCGACGTCGAGCGCTATCTCGGGCTGCAGCGCGACACCATCCTGTCGCTGGCCGAGCGTTTCGACCTCGATCTGCTTGCACAGGGCGAGGTGGAGGAGAAGGCGGTGCTGTGGGGCACGCCCGAGCAGCGCGAGGCGGCGTATGGCGAGCTGCGCGCCAGCGGCTGGCTGCGCGGCCTGGACGACCCGATGGAACGCATCTACCGCTCGCGGCTGTTCTACTCCGACGTGGTAGCGGATTTCGAGACGCTGCTGCGCCGCAAGGACCTGGTGCTGGGCTACCGTCTGCACGGCAATCTGATGGGGCTCGCGAACCGGGTGCCGTCGGTGTACTTCACCTACGACAGCCGCACCACGGAGTTTGCCGAGACCTTCCGCATCCCGAGCTTCGACGTGTTCTCCGGGCGCACGTTCCGGCTGGAGGAGTACTGGAACCAGACGCTGTTCGAGCGGTTCAACC
Source organism: uncultured Acetobacteraceae bacterium (assembly GCA_964236225.1). GTDB lineage: Bacteria > Pseudomonadota > Alphaproteobacteria > Acetobacterales > Acetobacteraceae > CAXSEF01. The sequence goes on along the minus strand of CAXSES010000022.1, from coordinate 6,386 downwards.
GCGCCTATCACGAGCGCTATCGCGACATGCGGCTGTTCCTCGATGAGAACGGCATCGACCACAAGATGCGCGCGCCGCAGCCTCTGGCGCTGGCTGGAGCCGGGCCGGAGACGCTGGGCCGGGCGGCGTGAGCGAGACGCTGGCGGTCGTGCCGGACCTCGCGCGAGAGCCAGGTTCGTTGCCGGCGGGAGAGCTGCTGGCGGAGGGTGCGGCAGCGGGGACCCCGGTGGCGGGAGCTTCGGCGCCCGGGGTCTCGGCGGCCGGGCCGGCCGAGGTGACGGGGTATGTCGAGG
>CAXSES010000022.1:0-5993 GCA_964236225.1 uncultured Acetobacteraceae bacterium | reverse complement strand
TCGGCGCCCGGGGTCTCGGCGGCCGGGCCGGCCGAGGTGACGGGGTATGTCGAGGCGGCGGCCGGGGAGGCGCTGCTCGGCTGGGCGTGGTCGCCTCGCGATCCCGCGGTGCGGGTGGTGGTGGAGCTGCGGCTGGGAGCCGAGGTGCTGGGCACGGCGGTGGCCGACCAGGCGCGCGAGGACCTGGCGCGCAACGGCATCGGCGACGGGCGCCACGCATTCCGCCTGGCGGTGCCGGAGTCCGTGCGGGCGCGGGTGGGCGAGCTGCACGTGGCCGGCCGCGCCGGGGATGGGGAGGCGGTGGCGCTGGGCCGGCCACCGATGGCCGAGGATGTCGCCACGCGGCTCGACCGGCTGCAGCGCGGGCTCGACATGGTGGTGGCCTCGCAGCGCGTGCTGCACCGCAACCTGCAGGCGGCGCTGTTGCAGGCGGCGGGCGGCGCGGGTGGGGGCGGTGGGGATGGCGCACCGGACCGCGCAGTGTTTGCGGAGCAGCTGCGCACGCTGGAGATCTTCGTGCTGCGGCTGGACGAGCGGCTGGCGGCGCTGGCCGAGCCAGCGGTCGTGCTGCGCCCGTCGCTGATCGGCGGGCGGGTGGCGGCGGCGGTCGGGCTGGTGGCGGTGCTACTGCTCGGCGTGGCCGGGCTGGTGCGGAGCCTGGCGGGCTGATGGCCAGCGCCGAGCCGCTCGGCGGGCAGCGCAGCCCAGGGGCCGAGGCGCTGCCGGGGCTGCGCCGCACCGTGGCGCAGGGCCTGGTGGCGCAGGGCGTGCTGAGCCTGGTGTGCAGCATCGGCGTGCTGTCCGTGCCGCTGTTCAACATGGAGCTGTTCAACCGGGTGCTGACCACGCGCAGCCACCGTACGCTGTGGGCGCTGCTCGCGGGGCTGGCGATCTGCCTGGCGACGTACGCGGTTCTGTCACAGCTGCGCGAGCGGGCGCTGGCGATGCTGGCGGACCGGCTGGTGGCGCGGCTGTCGCTGCCGCTGCTGGAGGTGACGGCGGGCTCGTCGGCGGGGCCGGCCTCGGGGATGCAAGCACTGCGCGACCTGGAGACGCTACGCGGCTTCCTGTCGTCGTCGGTGTGCCTGGCGCCGTTCGAGCTGGTGTGGACGCCGCTGCTGATCGGTGTGTTCGTGCTGATGCACTGGGGCTACGCGGCGCTGGCGGCGGGCTGCACCGTGGTGCTGTGCGGGCTCAACCTGCTGGGCGACGTGGTGACGCGCCAGCAGATGCTGGCGGCGAACGAGGCGTCGGCGCGGGGCCTGCGCGGGGTGGCGAGCGCGGTGCGCGCCTCCGAGGCGGTGCTGGCGATGGGGATGCTGCCGGCGGTGTCCGGGCGCTGGCGGGCGAGCCAGGCGACCTCGCTCGACGCGGCATACCGGGCGATGCTGCGCAGCCGGGCGATCGCCTCGATGGCGCGGGCGGCGCGCATGGCGATGACCGCGGCAATGGTGGCGCTGGGGCTGGTGCTGGTGACGGACGGGCTGGCCTCAGCGGGCAGCATGGTCGCGGGCAATATGATCCTGGCGCGCCTGCTGCAGCCTTTCGAGCAGATCGCCGGCACGCGGCGGGCCTGGGTGGACGCGCTGGCGGCGTGGCGGCGAGTGCAGGCGTGCCTGCGCGACACCGTGGCGGTGCGCTATGCCCACAACCTGCCGCGGCCCGAGGGGCGGCTGGTGATCGAGCGGCTCGTGCACATTCCCCCCGGCGCGGACCGGCCGGTACTGCGCGGGGTGTCGTTCGCGGTGGAGCCGGGCGAGGTGCTGGGCATCATCGGGCCGAGCGGGAGCGGCAAGTCGACGCTGCTGCGCCTGCTGCTCGGCATGGCGGCGCCGACGTCGGGCGGCGTGTTCCTCGACGGGCACTCCACGCATCTGTGGCCGCGCGAGGATTTCGCCCGCCACGTCGGCTACGTGCCGCAATCCGTCTGCCTGGTAGACGCGAGCGTGGCGGAGAACATCGCGCGCATGCAGCGCCCCGACCCGGCCCGTGTGATCGAGGCGGCGCGGCTGGCCGGGGTGCACGAGGCGATCGCGGCGCTGCCGCACGGCTATGCGACGTGGATCGGCGGCGGCGGGCCCACTCTGTCGGCGGGGCAGCGGCAGCGGGTGGCGCTGGCGCGGGCGCTGTACGGGTCGCCGCGCCTGCTGGTGCTGGACGAGCCGAACGCGTTCCTCGACCAGGACGGCGAGCGGCAGCTGCTGGGCCTGCTGCGCCGGCTGCGCGGAGAGGGCGTAGGCACGGTGCTGGTGACGCATCGCCGCTCGCTGGTACAGGCGGCCGACACGCTGCTGGTGCTCAAGGACGGGCTGGTCGACCGGTTCGGGGCGCGCGAGGAGGTGCTTCGCGCGCTGTCAGCGCCGGCGGTGCTGCTCCGGACGGGCGGCGAGGCGGGTGGTCGGGAGGCCGGCCTGGCGGGCGTGTCGTGAGGCCGCGGCGGGGGCCGGCGACACAGGTGCGGCGCGACCTCGCGTCGGGGATGGCGCTGGCGCTGGTGCTGTCGGTGTTCGTCGATATCGCGGTGCTGGTGGTGCCGATCTACGACATGCAGCTCTATGACCGGGTGATCCAGAGCCGCAGCATGGACACGCTGGCGTCGCTGTCGGTGGCGTGCCTGGTGGGGCTGGCGCTGTACGGGATGGTCGACTACCTGCGCTCGGCGGTGCTGGTGCTGATTGCCGACCGGGTGGCCCGGCGGCTGCACGGGCCGGTGCTGTGCGAGGCGGTGCGGCGCGGCGCGGCGGGGCACGCCTCGGCCGGGGTGGACGCGGTGCGCGACCTCGACGAGTTGCGGCTGTTCCTGTCCTCCGGCGCGGTGGCGGCGCCGCTCGATGCGCTGTGCGCGCCGCTGCTGCTCGCGGTGCTGTTCATGCTGCATCCGGCGTATGGCTTCCTAGGGGTGTGCGGGGTGGCGGTGCTGCTGCTGCTCGGCTTGGTGGCGGAGGGGCTGGGGCGTCGCGGGCTGGTGGAGGCGACGCAGCGCCGGGCCGCGCTGGCCAACCGGCTGTCCTCGCAGCTGCGCGAGCCGGCGCTCACCGAGGGGCTGGGGATGCTGCCGGCGATCGCGCGGCGCTGGGCCGGCGAGCAGGGGCAGGCGCTGGGCGCATTGCGGGCGGCGAGCGCGCGTTCGGAGCGACTGGCCGGGGTGTCGCGCCTGGTGCGCCTGGTGCTGCAGGCGGGGGTGATGGTGATGGGGGCACTGATGATCCTCGCTCACGCGACCACGCCAGGCAGCCTGATGGGTGCCAACCTGCTGCTGAACAAGCTGCTCAACCCGTTCGACCATCTGGTCGAGAGCTGGCGGCAGTGGAGCTTGGCGCGGGCGGCGTGGGGGCGGATTGACGGCCTGCTGCGCGACGCGGCGGGCCCGGCAGAGCGGGCGGCGGCGGGGCGGGTCGCGTCTGAGGCAGAGGGAGCATCAGCGGCGGCCGGGGTCGTGGCGACGGTGGCGGCAGGCGGTACGGGCGACGTTGCGGCGGCCGCGACGGCAGGCGGGGCTAGGGGCAAGGCTCGGGACGAAGCTGCCGGCGGGGCGGCGGGCGGCGTGGGCGAGGCGGCGGGGCTGCGCCTGCGCGGTGTCGGGGTGAGCCGGGGCGGGCGGCGGCTGCTGCAGGATGTCGGCTTCATGGTGCCGCCGGGGTGCGCGCTGGCGGTCACCGGGCCGAACGGCGGCGGCAAGTCCACCCTGCTGCGCCTGCTGGCCGGGGTTGTGGAGCCGGATGCGGGCGAGGTTCTACTCGATGGACTGCCCACGGCGCCGGGTGGCCGGCGGATCGGCTACCTGCCGCAGTCGGTGAGCCTGCTGGACGGCAGCATCGCCGACAACGTGATGCGGTTCGCGGCACGCGACGACGCGGCGACGGCAGAGGCGATCCTGGCCTGCCGGCGGGCGGGGGTGCACGAGATGATCGGCCGCCTGCGATTGGGCTACGACGCGCCGGCCGGGGAGGCGGGAGTCGGGCTGTCCGGCGGGCAGCACCAGCGCATCGGGCTGGCGCGGGCGCTATTCGGCACGCCGCGCCTCCTGCTGCTCGACGAGCCGGATGCGAGCCTGGACCACGAGGGCGACGCGGCGCTGCTGCGCGCGGTGGCGGCGGCGCGGGATGCGAGCGCCGTGGTGGTGGTGGTGACGCACCGGGCGTCGCTGCTCGCCGCGATGGACCTGCGCCTGGAGCTGCGCGAGGGGCGGGTGGCGGCCTTCGGGCCGGCGGCGCTGCACGAGGAGGCGCTGCGGGCGGCGGCGCGGCCGGAGGAAGCGGCGGGGGTGGCGATGGCCGCGGCGGCCGGGCTGGGGGACGCGGTGCCGGCCGGGGTGGCCGACGGGGCGGTTGCCGGGGCCGGACCGCAGGGCCTGCACCGGGTGCGGGCGTCAACTGCCACGAGGAGCGGTCACGCATGACACGGATGATCCTGCGTCCGGGGCTGGCCCGGGGATTGTCCCGGCTCCTGGGGCTGCGAACGCCGGTCCTGGTGGCAGCGGGCGGCGCCATGGCCCGGGTGCAGGACACCGGGGCGCACGGTGGGGGGCCGCACGATGCGGGGGCGCGGGACTGGCACGATGACGCGGCCGGGTTGCTGGGCGGGCCGTCGCTGCGCCGGGTGGCGGTGCTGAGCCTGCTGACCATCGTGCTGGGGTTCGGCGGGCTGACGGCGTGGGCGGGCCTGGCGAGGATCGACAGCGCGGTGGGGGCGCCTGGGGTGTTCGTCGCGGCGGGGCGGCGCAAGACGCTGAGCGTGCTCGACCCCGGGCTGCTGCGGGCGATGCGGGTGCGCGAGGGCGACCGAGTGGCGGCGGGGCAGCTTCTGCTCGAGCTGGACGACGTGCAGGCCCGTGCCGCGCGCGAGCAGGCGCACCTGCAGCTCTGGGGCGCGGCGGCGCGGGTGGCGCGCTTGGCCGCCGAGGCCGCCGACAGCCGGGTGCTGGTGTTCGACCCCGCGGTGGAGCAGGCCTGCGCGGACCCGGCCGTGGCCAGCCAGGTCGCGGCGGAGCGCGCGCTGTTCGAGGCGCGGTGGCGCAGCTACGACGACCTGCTGCGGGTGGGGCAGCGCCACCTGTCGCAGCTCGAGGCGCAGGGGCCGATCCTGGAGGCGCAGCTGCAGTCCGTGTCGACCCGGCTCGACCTGACGCGGGTCGAGCAGCGCAGCGTGGACGCGCTGCTGGCGCTGGGCTATCAGACGCGACCGCGCATGGTGGAGCTTCATCTCGGCGTCGCCGACCTCGCCGGGCAAGCCGGGGAGATCCGCGGCCAGCTCGCGCAGGGCCGCGAGGCGGTGCAGCAGGCGAGCCAGGAGCTGGTCAGCGAGGTGTCGGTTCGGCACGCCGACATCTCCAAGGACATGCGCGAGGCGGAGGCGCTGCGGGTGGACGCGGCCGAGCGCGAGCGCGGCGCCGCCGACACGCTGCTGCGCCGCGAGCTGCGCGCGCCAGAGGCCGGGATCGTCACCGACATCAAGCTGTTCACGCCGGGCAGCAGCATCGGCGCGGGGCAGCCGATACTGGACCTGGTGCCGCTCGACGACAGCCTGCTGATCCAGGCGTCGGTGGGGGTGGGCGACATCGAGCGAGTGCAGGTGGGGCAGCGGGTAAACGTCCGGCTGACCGCCTACAAGGCGCACCGGGTGCCGGTGGTCGCCGGCCACCTCGTCTACGTGGGCGCCGACCGGCAGCTCGACGCGCAGGGGCAGCCGGTGTTCCTCGCCCGGGTGGCGCTGGACCCGGACGCGCTGCGCGGGCTGAACGGCGTGGTGGCATATGCGGGCATGCCGGCGGACGTGCTGATTATCGCCGGCGAGCGGTCGGTGCTCGACTACCTCACCGCGCCGATCCGGGAGAACCTGAGGCACGGGCTGCACGAGGAGTAGGGGCAGCGGGGTGGGCGGCCGGGCCGGGTTCTGCACGGACCCGCAGAAGGCCATGAAGCCCCAGGGCTATTGCATATCCCGCTTATCAACCAGTGGACACGCCTTGCTGGGCGTAGACGCTGCGGCGGGTG
>CAXSES010000021.1:13596-17978 GCA_964236225.1 uncultured Acetobacteraceae bacterium | reverse complement strand
TTGCTTTCTGCGCCGCGTCCTCAGATCGGCAGTTGCGGCGCGTTCAGCGGCTCAGCGCGCTTGAGGGCGTCGGTGCCGAGGGTGACGCGCTGGTCGCCGCCGCCGGAGAGGGCAGCGACGCGCACCGAGGACGGCCCCGCGTTGCGCAGCAGGGCGGCGAGGAAGCCGCGGCCCCAGGCGACGGCGGAGGTGCCCTCCAGCACGCCCCACAGCGCGCGCCAGCGGTCCTGGCGCTCGGCGAGCGACATGCTGAGCGCGGCGTCGAGGGCGTCGGCCAGCTCGTCGGGGTCGTGGGGGTTGACGAGCAGGCCAGCGGTGAGCTGCTGGGCGGCGCCGGCGAAGCGGGAGAGGATCAGCACGCCTGGGTCCTGCGGGTCCTGGGCGGCGACGTACTCCTTGGCGACGAGGTTCATGCCGTCGCGCAGGGGGGTGACGAGGCCGACGCGGGCCTCACGCATGAAGCCGGCCATGGCGTCGCGCGAGCCGCCGTGGGCGAGCAGGCGGAGCGGGGTCCAGTCGGCCTCGCCCCACTCGGAGTTGATGGCGCCGGCCTCGTGGTCGATGGCGAGGCGCAGGTCGCGGTAGGCGGAAACGTCCTTGCGGCTCTCGGCGGCGATCTGGAGCAGGGTGGCGCGGCGTCGCCAGTCCGGGCGGGTCTCCAGCAGCCGGCGGAAGCCGGCGAGGCGCTGGATCAGGCCCTTGGTGGGGTCCATGCGGTCGACGCCGAGCACGAGGCGCTGGCCCTGCAGGCTGCGGCGCAGGCGTTCCGTGGCCGGGGTGCGCCAGGCCTCGTCGGCCATGCGGGCGAAGGCGCGGGCCTCGATCTCGACAGGGAAGGCGCCGAGGCGGACGAGGCGGTTGGCGACGCGCAGGCCGCCCTCGGCGCGGGTGGCGCCGCCGAGGCGCAGGGCGGCAGTCGCGAAATTCTCGACGTCGTTGGGGGTCTGGAAGCCGACGAGGTCGGCTCCGAGCAGGTCGCGGACCAGGGCGCCGGCCTCCGGCACGCTGGCCAGCATGTCGGGGGCGGGGAACGGGACGTGCAGGAAGAAGCCGATCGGCGCGCGCACGCCGCGCGCGCGCAGCATCGCGGGCATCGCCATCAGGTGGTAGTCGTGCACCCAGATCACGTCGGAGGGGCGGAGCAGAGGCACCAGGGCTTCGCTCAGCCGCTCGTTGACCTGGCGGTACACGGCCGCCGCGCGGCGGTCGTAGACCATGTGCTCCGGCATCGAGTGCAGCAGCGGCCAGAGCGTGGCGTTGGAGAACTCGTTGTAGTAGCGCTCGTGCTCGTCGCGGGTCAGGTCCACCGTGGCGTACTGGATCGCGCCGCCGGCGACGATGCCGACCTGGCGGGGGGCGTCGTCGCACACCTTGCCGCTCCAGCCGAACCAGACGCCGCCGCGACGCTGCATCAGGTCGTGCAGAGCGACGGCGAGGCCGCCGGCCTGGGCTCCTGCGCCGCTGGGCAGGGGGACCCGGTTCGACACCACGACGATGCGGTTCATCAGACCTCCAGAACCGCGACCGGCAGCGTCGCGAACAGGGCGGAGGCGGCGAGCCTGCCCCCCGCCGCCATGCCGCCTGCCACGCCGCCTTGGGCCGCGTCGCCCGCCCTGCCGACCAGGACGTTCCTGGCGCCGCGTTCGGCGAGGCTACGCGGCAGGAGCATGGCGGTTCCCCGCCACCGCTCCGGCGCGACCAGGGGCGTGTCGCCGACCCCGGCCGCGACGGCGAGGCGGGAGACCGCGACGATGGCGGCGCGGTCCGCGCGGGTGCGGGCGAAGGCGAGCACGTGCTCCGCGAGCGGCCCCTCCACCCGAAGCGGCACGTAGGCGCCCGTGGTGAACAGCTCGGGGTCGCGGGCGCGCAGGGCGAGCACGCGGGCGATCACCGACTGCTTGACGCGGCCGTCGCGCCACGCCGGCATCAGCGAGTCGGGCGCCGGCGCGTCGGGGGCGAGGGCGGCGGCGAGCGAGGCCTCGCGGGCCGGGAAGTCCACGGGGCGGCGGTTGTCGGGGTCGACCAGCGACAGATCCCAGTACTCGGCTCCCTGGTAGAGGTCGGGGATGCCGGGCGCGGTCATGCGCAGCACGGCCTGCGCCAGGCCGTTCAGGGCGCCGGCCGGGGCGACGCGCGCCACCAGCGCCGCGATCTCCGCGCCGACACGGGCGGCGCGGCCAGGGTCGAGCACGCCGGCCAGGAAGTCGCGGCACGCCTGCTCGTAGGCCTCGTTCGGCACCGACCAGCCGGAGCGGCGCTTGCCCTCGCGCAGCGCCTTCTCCAGCCAGCCCTCGACCCTCTTGCGCAGCGCGGCGAGGCCGTCCGCGTCCTGCGGGTCGAGGTCGAGCGGCCAGGCGCCGACCAGCGTCTGGTAGATCATCAGCTCGTCGCAGGAATCGGGCGCGGGGCCGTCGTCCAGGTCGCGCTTCAGAGAGGCGTTGAGCCGGGTCCAGCGGCCGATCGCCGCCTCCCACTCGCCGGGGATCTCCGAGAGCACGGCGAGTCGGATTCGGTTGTCCTCGCCGCGCTTGTGGTCGTGGGTCGCGGTGGCGAGCAGGGCGCGGGGGAAGCGCTTCTGGCGCTCCTTGTTGATGGCGTGGAACGCGGCGGGGGTGAGCGAGAACTGCGACGGCTCGCTGCCGACCTCGTTGCGCGAGATCAGCCGGCCGTAGCGGTAGAACGCGGTGTCCTCCACGGATTTCGCGGCCGTGGGCGAGGAGAGCTGCTGGAAGCGCACCATGGCGCGCAGCCGCTCGCGGCGCTGGCTGCCGGCGGGCACGGCGCGCAGATCCTCGCCGGACAGCCAGCCGGCGACCAGGTCGAGCAGGCGGGTGCCGGTGGCGGGCACGGTGCGGCGCGCGCCTGCGATCGCCCAGTCCATCGCCTGGCGGTCGGCCTCGCTCAGGCCGCCAGGGCCGGCGTAGACGCGATACACCCGGAAATGCACGAGGATTTCTGCGAGCACGCGCTGGATCGCGGTCACGGTGTAGTCGCGGGTCTTGAGGTCGCGCCGGGCGATGCGGTGCAGGGCGACGGCGGTGGCGTAGAGCTCCGAGGCCAGGCTGTCGCGCAGGATCTGGCGGCGGGCGGCGCGGGCCTCCTCCTCGAAGTGCCCGCTGCGGCCGGTCTGCGCGCTCCACAGCGCGGTCAGCGGGGCCTCGCCGGCGGGGTCGTGCAGGACGGCGGCGACGTCGTTCATGAAGTCGTAGCCGGTGGTGCCGTCGGTCAGCCAGTCGGTGGCGAGGCGCTCGTGGGTGGCAAGAATCTTCTCGATCCAGATCACCGGCTCGGCGTGCGAGATTTCCGCCGGCCGCAGCGCGGTCAGGGCATCGAGGCGGCGGCGCAGCTTGCGGCAGTACTCGCGCGGGGCGGCGAGGCCGTCGACGTGGTCGATGCGCACGCCGTCGATCAGGCCCTCTGCGTACAGGGCAAAAACGGTCTTGTGGGTGGCGTCGAACACGGGGGCCAGCTCGGCGCGGATGCCGGCCAGGCCGTTGACGTCGAAGAAGCGGCGCCAGTTGATCTCGTCCGACGCGGCGCGCCACCAGGCCAGGCGGTAGTTCTGCCGCTCCAGCAGGCGGTGCAGGCGGTCGCGCCCGGCGGGGTCGCGGGCGTCGTAGCCGCGCAGGGCCTCGCGGGTGGCGCGCACGTTCTCCGGCAGGCGCAGCGACTCGTGCAGCCCGGCGGCGGCGGCGCGCATCTCCGCGCGGTCGGCGGTCGGCAGGTCGGCGAAGGCGCGGGCCACCTCCTCGATCTGGCCGCCTTCGGTGAGCAGCACGGCGGCGTAGTCGCGCGGGCTGACCGGGAAGCGGTTGCCGAAATAATCGACGTAGAGCTTGCCCGCGGCCTCGTCGAGGTTGAGCGTCAGCTCGCCCGCCTCCAGCGCCTCGCCGTAGGCGCTGCCCAGGAACGGGGCGAGCATGCGGCCGCGCAGAGTGGGGTCGGGCGGGTCCCAGTCGATGTCGAAGGTTTCCGCGTAGGGGCTGGCGCGGCCCCACTCCAGCACGTCCTGCCACCAGTCGTTCTCGCCGGTGCCGACGCCCATGTGGTTGGGCACGATGTCCAGGATCAGGCCCATGCCGCGGGCGCGCAGGGTGGCGACCATGCGCTCCAGCGCGGGGCGGCCGCCCAGCTCGGGGTTGATGCTGTTGTGGTCGACGATGTCGTAGCCGTGGGTGGACCCCTTGCGGGCCTGCAGCAGAGGCGAGGCGTAGAGGTGGCTGATGCCCAGGCTGTTGAAATAGGGGACGAGCGCGGCGGCGTCGTCCATTGTGAAGCCCTTGTGGAACTGCAGCCGCGCCGTGGCGGAGAGCGGCTTCATCGCGGACGCCTCCTGGCCGGGCTGGACGTCCTTCCGCGGGGCGGGGACGGGCGGGGAGCCG
>CAXSES010000021.1:0-13496 GCA_964236225.1 uncultured Acetobacteraceae bacterium | reverse complement strand
GGGCGTGGTCGCGTTGGGCATGGTCATCCGCAGGTTCATGCGCCGCCGCGGCGGGCCTTGTCGAGCGCGCGCAGTCGGGCGGCGGGGGCGGGGGCGTCGAGCAGGGTGGCGGCCTGGCCGGGCAGGCGGCGCTGCCAGTTGGGGTGGCCCTCGGTGGTGCCGGGCAGGTTGGGCTGCTCCACGAGGGCGAGCGCGTCCTCCACGGGGAGCATCACCAGCTCGCTGGCGGCGCCGGCGATGTGGCGGCAGGCGGCGTCGGCGACGGTGTCGCCCTCCTCGTCGCCGGGCGGGGCGCCGCGCGCCGCGCCGCTGGCGGTCATGGCGTCCCACAGCGCGACCCGGTCCCCGGCGCGCTGTCGCCGCTCCCCGGCCTCGTCGCGCACCAGGTCGAGCTTGGCGCGCCAGTCGATGTCGCGGCCGCGCCACCAGCCGGCCACGGTGGCGAGGTCGTGGGTGCCGGTCATCGCCGAGGCCTCGCGGGTCCAGTGCGCGGGCGGCACGTAGCAATCCGCCCTGTCGCGCTCGAACCACAGCACGCGCATGCCGTCGATGCCGGACTCGCGCAGCCGGTCCTGGAAGCCCTCCGGCACCGTGCCGAGGTCCTCGGCCAGCACGATGGCGCGGTGGCGCAGGCTCTCCAGAGCGATCAGGCGCATCAGGTCGCGCTCGGGGAAGCTGATGTAGGCGCCGTCCTTCGAGCCCGCGCCCTCCGGCACCACCCAGAGGCGGTGCAGGCCGAGGCCGTGGTCGATGCGCACCCCGCCGGCGTGGCGCAGGGCGGCGCGCAGCATCTCCAGGTAGGCGGCGTAGCCGCGCTGGGCGAGGCCGCGCGGCGAGAACGCGGCGAGGCCCCAGTTCTGCCCGTCCCTGCTCATCAGGTCGGGCGGCGCGCCCACCGTCATGCCGAGCAGGGTCTCGTCCTGGCGGCTCCAGCAATGGCTGCCGCCGGGATCGGTGCCCACCGCGAGGTCGGCGATCAGGCCGATCGCCATGCCGGCCCGCTTGGCCGCGTCCTGCGCGAGGCCGAGGCCGCGCTCCGCGGCGAACTGCATGAAGGCGTGCAGCGTCACCTCCGCCTCGTGGGTCGCGGCGAAGGCCCGGACGTCGGGCGACGCGGGCGAGCGGTAGCCCTCCGGCCAGTCGCGCCAGTACCAGGGTTTTCCACCCGCGAGCATGTGGGCGTGGATCGCCTCGAAGCGGGCGTGCTGCTCCAGGCTGTCGCCGGCCGCGGCGCGCCAGGCGGCGAAGGCGTCGCGGGTCGCGGGGTCCATGCCGGCGGAGGCGTCGCGCAGGGCGGCGAGGCGGGCGCGGCCGGCGGCGGGCCAGTCCACCAGCTCGGCGCGCGACAGCGCTGCGGCGGCCTCGCCGGCAAAGGCAAGCGGGGCGTGCAGGACGTTGAGCGCCACGCGGCTGGACGGGGAGTAGGGGCTGAACCGGTCGGGGTCGGCGGAGAACTGCGCGTGCACCGGGCTGATGGTCACGGCGTCGGCGCCGTGGCCAGCCGCGTTGCGCACGAAGTCGCCGAGCGCCGCGAAGTCGCCGATGCCGCCGTCGCCGTCGCGGCGCAGGGCGTAGAGCTGCACGGCGAGGCCCCAGGCGGCGCGCCCGCCGGTGGCGTCGCCCACCGTGAAGCAGCGACGCGGCGCCACGGCCACGATGGTGCGCGCGTCGCCGAGCGCGACCTCGTGGTAGCCTGGCTCCAGGATGGCGGGGATCGAGCAGCCCCCGTCCTCCGCCTCGGCGTGGCCGTCGAAGCGCCGGCCGTCCTCCAGGCGCATCCGGTAGCGCGCTGCGGCGACCGGCAGGCGGATGCGCTGGCCGACGACGGCCGTGACCAGAGGCGGCAGGGCGCGCGCGGCCTGCGCCATCGCAGCGCGGCTGGCGGCGATGGCGCGATCGTCCGACGCGTCCAGGCCCAGCGAGCGCAGCACCGCGCGCAGGGTGTCCGGCGCCACGTCGTGCTCCTTGCCGAACGCATCGGTCCAGCGCGGCATCACCCCCGCGTCGCGGGCCAGGTCGGCGAGGCCGGCGTCGCTCATGCGCCCTGCCCGGCGGGAGGCGGGGCGAGGAACACCACTGTGCTGCGCGCGGGCAGGGTGCCGGCGCGCGCGCGGGCCGCGTCGCCTGGGTGGCTCTCGAAGGCGCACTCGCCGGCGGGCGCCTCGACCGCGACCTCGGAGTCGCCGAGGTTGCTGGCGACCACCAGGGTCTGCGCCGTGCCCAGGCGCCACTGGGCGCGCACCGCGCGCTCGCCGAGCGCCTGGGCGCCCTCGCTCCTCGCGCCGGGGATGCCCGGCACGATGCGCGCGGCCCGCATCGCCAGCAGCCGCTGGTGCAGGGCGAACGCCTCGTCGGAGGCGTCGTCGCGCCGCGGGATGGAGGCCTCGAAGGTGGAGCGGGCGTTCGGGTCGGGGATCTTCTCGCGCGTCTCCTCGTCCTGGAAGGCGGCGAAGTGCTTGAACTCCTCGCGCCGTCCCTCGCGCACCAGCTTCGCGAGGTCGGGGTTGTGGTCGGTGAAGAACAGGAACGGCGTGCGGCTGGCGTGCTCCTCGCCCTCGAACAGCATCGGGATCAGCGGCGTGCTCAGCAGCAGAGCGGTGGCCGCGCGCAGCGCCTCCGGGTCGGCCAGCGCGGCGAGGCGCTCGCCCATCGCTCGGTTGCCGATCTGGTCGTGGTTCTGCAGGCAGATCACGAAGCCGGTCGGCGGGAGCTGCGCGCTGGCCTCGCCGCGCGGCTTGCCGGAGTGCGGCGAGGTCTCGCCCTGGTAGGAGAAGCCCTCCGACAGGGAGCGGGCCAGCAGGCGCGAGGCGTCGGCGAAGTCCTCGTAGTAGCCCTCGCTCTCGCCGGTGAGCATCACGTGGACGCAGTGGTGCCAGTCATCCGCCCACTGCGCGTCGAACAGGGGGGAGCCGGGCGTCTCGCGCAGCAGCGACGCGGTGTTGAACTCGTTCTCCAGCACCAGGTGGACGTGGCGGCCTGGCTCGACCGCGGCGCGCAGGGTGCGGGCGAGAAGCGGCAGGAAGGATTGCGGCCTGATGGCGTGCACTGCGTCGAAGCGCAGGCCGTCGATGCGGTACTCCTGAAGCCACATCAGCGCGTTCTGCATGAAGAACTGCCGCACCGGCTCCTTGCCGAAGTCGATCGCCGCGCCCCAGGGGGTGTGCTGTCCCTCGTCGAAGAAGGTCTTGGCGAGGCCGTGGATGTAGGCGCCGTCGGGGCCGAAATGGTTGTAGACGACGTCGAGCATCACCATCAGGCCGAGGCCGTGCGCCGCGTCCACCATCGCCTTGAAGGCGTCGGGCGTGCCGTAGGCCTCGTCCGGCGCGTAGGGCAGCACGCCGTCGTAGCCCCAGTTGTGCGCGCCCGGGAAGTCGGCGACAGGCATCAGCTCCACCGCGGTCACGCCGAGGCGCCTGAGTTCGGGCAGCATGGCGCGGATGCCGTCGAAGCCGCCCGCAGCGCCGGGGTGCAGCTCGTACACCACGGCCTCGTGCCAGGGCCGGCCCATCCAGTCGCCGTGCTGCCAGCGGTAGCTGGCGGCGTCGGTGACGACGCTCCAGCCGTGCACGTCGCCGTCCTGCGCGCGAGAGGCGGGGTCAGGCATCTCCGTGCCGTCGGGCGTGCGGAACCTGTAGCGGGTGCCGGCGGCGAGCCGCTGGTCGAGCGCGAACCAGCCGTCGCCCGCCGCGTGCATCGGCAGCGGCGCGGCGTCGCGGACCACCAGCGACAGCGACTGCGCGGAGGGCGCCCAGACGCGGAAGCGGGTGCCGCCGTCGGGCTGGACCTGCGCGCCGATGGTGCCGGGGTGGGTGAAGGTCGTGGTCATGCGGCGAAGCCTCCGTGGCGGGCAGGCAGGCAAGGTTGAGGCCCCGCCTTCAAGCATTGGGCCTCAAACTCCGCCAGGGGGAGCCCCCCTGGACCGGCTTCCCTTAAGGTGCGCCGGGTCCAGGGGCGGCTCGCCCCCGCCTGAAGCAGGGGCGGGTCTGGGCGTAGCCTGCCGAAGGTTCCGACGACCCTCTTGGGTCGTTGGAAGGGCAGGCGGAGGGAGCGCCCAGCCTTGCTTTCCTTGAGTCATTCCCCCCCGCCCGGGTCCGCCACCAGGATCACGGTGGAGAGCGGCGGCAGGGTGAGCAGCAGCGAGTGCGGCTGGTCGTGCGACGGCCCGCCGTCGGCCCAGACGCCGCCGGCGTTGCCGAGGTTGGAGCCGCCGTAGAGCGCCGCGTCGCTGTTCAGCGCCTCGCGCCAGCGGCCGGAGACCGGCACGCCGAGGCGGTAGCCGTAGCGCGGCACCGGGGTGAAGTTGCACGCCACGAGCACTGGGGCGTCGGCGTCGCCGCCGCGGCGCAGGTAGGCGAACACGCTCTGCTCTGCGTCCTCGCGCACCACCCACTCGAAGCCGCCGCCGTCGGTGTCGCGGGCGTGCAGGGCGCGCAGGCCGCGGTAGCTCGCGTTGAGGTCGCGCAGCAGCGCCTGGGCGCCCTTGTGGCGCGGGTCGTCGAGCAGGAACCAGTCCAGGCCGCGGTCGTGGTTCCACTCGCGGGCTTGGGCGAACTCCTGGCCCATGAAGATCAGCTTCTTGCCGGGGTGCGTCCACATGAAGCCGAGATAGGCGCGCAAATTGGCGAACTTCTGCCACTCGTCGCCGGGCATCTTGCCCAGCAGCGAGCCTTTTCCGTACACCACCTCGTCGTGGCTGATCGGCAGCAGGAACCGCTCGGAGAACGCATACACCAGGCCGAAGGTCATCGAGCCGTGGTGCCAGCGGCGGTTGACCGGCTCCTCCTCGATGTAGTGCAGGCTGTCGTGCATCCAGCCCATGTTCCACTTGTAGTCGAAGCCCAGGCCGCCCTCGCCGGCGGGGCGGGTGACGCCGGGGAAGGCGGTGCTCTCCTCGGCGATCAGCAGGGCGCCGGGGGCGCGCTCCGCGACGGCGCGGCTGAGGTCCTGGAAGAAGGCGATGGATTCGAGGTTCTCGCGTCCGCCGTGGACGTTGGGCACCCACTCGCCCTGCTTGCGGCTGTAGTCGCGGTACAGCATCGAGGCCACGGCGTCGACGCGGATGGCGTCGACGTGGAAATGCTCCAGCCAGTGCAGGGCGGAGCCGACCAGGAAGGCGCGGACCTCGTTGCGGCCCAGGTTGTAGATGTAGGTGTTCCAGTCCTGGTGGAATCCCTCGCGCGGGTCGGCGTGCTCGTAGAGCGCGGTGCCGTCGAAGCGGGCGAGGCCGTGCGCGTCGGTGGGGAAGTGCGCGGGCACCCAGTCCAGGATCACGCCGATGCCCGCCTCGTGGCAGCGGTCGACGAAGCGGGCGAAGCCCTCGGGCGCGCCCATGCGGGCCTGCGGCGCGAACTGGCCGAGCGGCTGGTAGCCCCAGGAGCCGCCGAACGGGTGCTCCTGGATCGGCATCAGCTCGATGTGGGTGAAGCCCATCAGCCGCGCGTAGGGCACCAGCTTGCCGGCGAGCCGCGTCCAGTCGGCGCCGTCCTCCGAGCCGGGCAGCCAGGAGGCGGCGTGCACCTCGTACACGGAGATCGGCGCGTCGGGCGCCTGGCGAACGGCGCGGGACTCCATCCAGGCGGCGTCGGTCCACGCCGGCGGCGAGGGATCGGCGACGATCGAGGCGGTGGCGGGCGGCACCTCTGCGCGCCAGGCGACAGGGTCCGCCTTGAGCGGCAGCACCGTGCCGTCCGGGCCGGCGATCTCGTATTTGTAGATCGCGCCGGCGCCGAGGCGGGGCACGAACAGCTCCCAGACCCCGGCCTCGTGGCGCAGGCGCATCGGCAGGCGTCGGCCGTCCCACTGGTTGAACGGCCCGACCACGGAGACGCGCCGCGCGTTGGGCGCCCAGACGGCGAAGCGCACGCCGGGAACGCCGCCGTGCTCGGTGACGTGGGCGCCGAGGGCGCGGGCGATGTCGAGGTGGCGGCCCTGGGCCAGCAGGTGCACGTCCAGCTCGCCGAGCAGGACGGGGAAGGCGTAGGGGTCCTCCGTCTCGCTGGCGACGCCGCCGGCGGTGGCGCGGAGCAGGTAGGGCTCGCCGGAGGACACCGCGCCGGCCCAGAAGCCGTCCTGGTGCTGGCGGGCGAGGCTGCCGGTCACGGCGCGGGTGGCGCGGTCGACGACCTCGACCGCCTCCGCGCCGGGCAGGAAGGCGCGCACCGACCAGCCGCCCGGGACGCAATGCGGGCCGAGCACCGCGAACGGGTCGCCGTGGCGGGCGTGCACCAGGGCGTCCACCGCGCCCGCCTCGACAGCGACGTCGGCGAGGGGTGCGGCGGCGGCGATGGCTGCGGGCGCGGGGGGCGGGGACTGCGTGACGACGGGGTCGGTCCCGACCTCCAGGGTGCCGGTCTCCGGGGTGCCCGAGTTTGGGGTGCCCGACTTTGGGGTGCCCGACTTTGGGGTGCCCGACTTTGGGGTGCCCGACTCCACGGCGCCGGTCTCCAGGGTGCCCGCCTCCAGGGTGCCGGCCTCGGGGGTGTCCTCAGTCATGGGTCGTGTCTCCAAGCGGTCCGGTCAGGCGCTCGACGATGCCGGCGAAGCCCGCGAGCGGGATCGCCAGCCAGGTCGGGCGGTTGGCGGCCTCGTAGCGGATCTCGTAGGCCGCCTTTTCCAGCAGGAACAGGTCGAGCACCGCTGTCTCCGCCGCCGGTGGCACCCAGCGCCGCGGCGCCTGCTCCAGCACCGCGCGGTAGGCGTCGAGGAAGGCCTCCGTGGCGCTGACGCGGAACTGCTCCACCACCAGGGCGCGGCTGTCTGCGGCGGATTCGGACTCCGCGGTGCGGCCGGTGGCGGCGGCGGCGGCGGCGTAGTCGAACGAGCGCAGCAGGCCGGCGACGTCGCGCATCGGCGAGGATTTCGCGCGGCGCTGCTCCATGGTGCGCGCCGGCTCGCCCTCGAAGTCGATCAGGTAGGCGTCGCCCTGCACCACCAGCACCTGTCCCAGGTGGAAGTCGCCGTGCACGCGGGTCTGCAGCGCGCCGCGACCCTGCCTGGCGAGGCCGCGGGCGGCGTCGCGGATCGTCCCCGCGCGGGCGCGCAGGGCGGCGGCGCGGGCCTGATCCGCCGCGTCGGTCCACTGCGCGACCCGGCCGAGGGCGTCGAGCGCGCCGTCGATCTGGGCGATGGCGCCGTCGGCCCAGCCCTCCAGCGCGGCGGCATCGGCCTCCAGGGGACGGAACGCCGCGTCGTCGCACTCCTCGGCGAGCACCGCGTGCAGCTCGGCGAGGCGGCGGCCCATCGCGGCGGCGAACGCCCTGTAGCCGGAGAGCGCGTCCTCCACGCTGGCCTGGTCGCCGTCCTGCGTGCCGGCGTCGTCGCCGGCGCGGGCCAGGTACTCGAGCGTCCAGCCCCAGCCGTCGCCCTGGTTGCGCACGAAGCCCTGCACCAGCGCCAGGGTGTGCGGCACGCCGTCGGGACCGACGCGGACCATCTCGGCGACCAGGGGCGCGATGTTGGCGAAGCCGCGATCCGTCAGGGTGCCGGTCATCTCCGTCTCCGGGTGGATGCCGGCGAGCACCTTGCGCACCACCTTGAGCACGACGGCGTCGCCGATGATCTGCGACGAGTTGGACTGCTCGGCGGACAGGCGGCGGATCTCCGCGTCCGAGGGCAGGTCGAGCAGGTCGGCGCGCGAGGTGGCGGAGAAGCGCAGCTCGCCGCCGGGGAACGCCAGCACGCTTGAGTCGCGCATGTGGCCGAGCATCGCGGTGGTGAAGTCGTCGACCGCGAAGCCGTCCGTGAGGTAGCCGACCTGCGGGCCGCGCCGCGCGCGGGCGAAGGCGAGCTGCATGCCGAGCGCGCTGGCGTTCTCCTCGATCACCGCGATCGGCATGGCGTAGCTCTCCACGCGGTCGGCGACGCTGACCTCGATCTCGGAGAACAGCACGTTGTTGTCGCGCCCGGTGCGCAACGCGACGGCGTAGGCCAGCCGCGCCGCGTGCAGCGCCTCGCCCTTGGCGCCGAACCAGCGGCGCTTGGCGAGGTAGCCGGGCAGGATGTCGCGCTCCAGCGTGCGGCGCGCGAAGGTGTCGGTCATCAGGTCGGCCAGCTCGTTTCGCACCACAAGCGTCGCGAACTCAGGCAGCATCTCGGGCGCGCGCGCGTGCCAGGACGGGATCTGCGCCGCGGTCGCCAGGCTGAACCAGAAGAAGCCGTAAGGCGGCAGGGTCAGCAGGTAGGTGAGCTGGCCCACGGGCGGGAACACGGAGCCGCCGACCAGGTCGATCGGCACCCGGCCCTCGAACGCCGACAGGTCAAGCTCGACGGCCTGGGCGGCGCGCGACAGGTTGGACACGCAGAGCAGGGTCTCGCCCTCGCCGCCCTGGCCGTCGGCGCCGTGGCCGAGGCGGCCCTCGCCGTCGTCCAGCTCGCGCAGGTAGGCCAGCACCTTGCGGTTGCCGGGGTAGAGGAACCGCTGGGTGCCGCGGCCGAAGGCGCGGTGGCGGCCGCGCACCGCCAGCATCCGTCGCATCCAGTTCAGCATGGAGTGCTGGTCGCGCGCCTGGCTCTCGACGTTGACCGCCTGGTAGCCGTACATCGGGTCCATGATCGGCGGCAGGACGAGCTGCGCCGGGTCGGCGCGGGAGAAGCCGCCGTTGCGGTCCACGGACCACTGCATCGGCGTGCGCACGCCGTCGCGGTCGCCGAGGTGGATGTTGTCGCCCATGCCGATCTCGTCGCCGTAGTAGATCACCGGGGTGCCGGGCATCGACAGCAGCAGGCCGTTCATCAGCTCGATGCGGCGGCGGTCGCGCTCCAGCAGCGGCGACAGCCGGCGGCGGATGCCGAGGTTGATGCGCGCGCGGCGGTCGGAGGCGTAGGTCTCCCACAAATAGTCGCGCTCCGACGATGTGACCATCTCCAGCGTCAGCTCGTCGTGGTTGCGCAGGAAGATCGCCCACTGGCAGTTCGCGGGGATCTCCGGCGTCTGGCGCATGATGTCGGTGATCGGGAAGCGGTCCTCGCGCGCGATCGCCATGTACATGCGCGGCATCAGCGGGAAGTGGAACGACATGTGGCACTCGTCGCCCTCGCCGAAATAGACCTGGGCGTCCTCCGGCCACTGGTTGGCCTCCGCGAGCAGCATCTTGCCGGGCGCCACGATGTCCAGCTCGGCGCGGATGCGCTTGAGGATGGCGTGGGTCTCGGGCAGGTTCTCGTTGTTGGTGCCCTCGCGCTCGACGAGGTAGGGCACCGCGTCCAGGCGCAGCCCGTCGACGCCGAGGTCGAGCCAGAAGCGCATCACGGACAGGACCTCGTCCATCACCGCGGGGTTGTCGAAGTTCAGGTCGGGCTGGTGCGAGTAGAAGCGGTGCCAGTAGTACGCCTTCGCCTCGTCGTCCCAGGTCCAGTTGGACTTCTCCGTGTCGAGGAAGATGATGCGGGTGCCGTCGTACTTGTCGTCGCTGTCCGACCACACGTAGAACTCGCGCTCCGGCGAGCCCGCCGGCGCGCGGCGGGCGGCCTGGAACCAGGGGTGCTGGTCCGAGGTGTGGTTGATCACGAGCTCGGTGATGACGCGCAGGCCGCGCTCGTGGGCGGCCTCGATGAAGCGGCGCACGTCGGCGATGGTGCCGTAATCCTCGTGCACGCCGCGGTAGTCGGCGATGTCGTAGCCGTCGTCGCGGCGCGGGCTGGGGTAGAACGGCAGCATCCAGATCGCGGTGACGCCCAGCTCCACGATGTAGTCGAGCTTCTCGATCAGGCCGGGGAAGTCGCCGACCCCGTCGTTGTTGCCGTCGAAGAACGCCTTGAGGTGGAGCTGGTAGATCACCGCGTCCTTGAACCACAGCGGGTCCTCGGCGGGGGCGGCGGGCGGGAGGTCGGCTGGGGTGATGCTGTTCATGCTTGTCCGGTGTCCGCGGGCGGCTGTCGGGGAAAGGCTGGAGGCGGGTCGAGGCGGCGGCCGGGTCGGGCAGGCCGCCGGGGCAGGCTGTCCGGGCTGGGCTGTCCGGGCGAGGCTGGGCTGGGTCAGGCGAGGCTGGACTAGGCCGGGCGAAGCTGGGCGGGGGTGGCGCGCCAGATGGCGTAGGGCGTCTCCTGGGCGAGTCGCACGCGCTGCGAGCGGCCCTCGAAGC
Source organism: uncultured Acetobacteraceae bacterium (assembly GCA_964236225.1). GTDB lineage: Bacteria > Pseudomonadota > Alphaproteobacteria > Acetobacterales > Acetobacteraceae > CAXSEF01. The sequence goes on along the minus strand of CAXSES010000021.1, from coordinate 3,417 downwards.
GGAAGCGCGTGCCGCCGACCAGGTCCTCCATGTCGAGCGCCGCGCTGTCCGGCAGGCTCCACAGATACAGCGGGATGTCGATCTGCGCCTCCTGCGCCGCGCGCGGGTCCAGGCTGATCGCGACCAGCACCACGTTTGAGCGGTCCGGCGTCGCCTTCTCGAAGAACAGCACGGCGTCGTTGCCGGCGGGCAGGAAGGTCACGCCGAGCTGCGTCTGGAGCGCGGGGTTGGCGCGGCGCAGCCGGTTGAGCCGGGTGATCTCGGCGACGATGTTGCCGGGCCGGTCCCAGTCCCAGGCGCGTATCTGGAACTTCTCGCTGTCCAGGTACTCCTCGCGGCCGGGCAGCGGCGTGGCCTCGCACAGCTCGAAGCCGTTGTACACGCCCCACAGGCCGGACAGGGTGGCCGCCAGCGCCGCGCGGATCAGGAAGCCGGGGCGGCCGGAGGTCTGGAGGAACACCGGGTTGATGTCCGGCGTGTTGACGAAGAAATGCGGGCGGAAGAACTCGCTCGGCGCCTCGGTGGACAGCTCCGTGAGGTAGTCCTGAAGCTCGCGCTTCTCGTTGCGCCAGGTGAAGTAGGTGTAGGACTGGCTGAAGCCGACCTTGGCGAGGCGATACATCACCTTGGGGCGGGTGAACGCCTCGGCGAGGAACACGGCGTCGGGGTGGCGGGCGCGGACCTCTGCGATCATCCACTCCCAGAACGCGAACGGCTTGGTGTGCGGGTTGTCGACGCGGAACAGCCTTATGCCCTGCGCGGCCCAGAACAGCACCGCCTCGCACAGCGCGACCCACAGGCCGGGCACCGCGTCCTCGGCGTAGAAATCGACGTTGACGATGTCCTGGTACTTCTTCGGCGGGTTCTCCGCGTAGCGGATCGAGCCGTCCGGGCGCCAGTCGAACCAGCCGCGGTGCTGCTTCAGCCAGGGATGGTCGGGCGAGCACTGCACCGCGAAGTCGATGGCGATCTCCAGCCCGTGGGCGGAGGCGGCGGCGACGAGACGGCGGAAATCGTCGGGCGTGCCAAGCTCAGGGTGCAGGGCGTCGTGGCCGCCCGCCTCGGAGCCGATGGCGTACGGGCTGCCCGGGTCGTCCGGGCCTGGGGTCAGGGTGTTGTTCGGGCCCTTGCGGTTCGAGGTGCCGATCGGGTGGATCGGCGGGAAGTAGAGCACGTCGAAGCCCATCGCCTGCACCCTCGGCAGGTGGCGCTCGACGTCGGCGAAGGTGCCGTGGCGCGCCGGGTCGTCGCTCATCGAGCGCGGGAACACCTCGTACCAGGACGCGAAGCCGGCGCCGATGCGCTCCGCGTCGACAGGCATGGCGGGGCTGGTGGCGGCGTGCGGGCGGTCATCGGCCTCGCGCATCAGGCCGGCCAGCCCGGGGGAGAGCAGCGTGGCGCGCCTGGCCTCCGCGTCCGGCTCCATGGCGGCGAGCGCGGCGGCGAGGCCGGCGGCGAGCGGGCCGTCGCTGCGGGCGGCGGCGCGCTCCACGAGGCGGGTGCCCTCGATCATCTCCAGCCCGATCGGAATCCCGGCGGCGTGCTTCTTGGCCAGCTCGTCTGCGAAGGTGGCGAAGGCGTCGCGCCAGGCCTGGATCATGTAGACGTGGCGGCCGAGCGGCCCGAGCGGGAAGCGGGCCTCCCAGGAATCGTTGGCGATCAGGCTCATGCGGCACTCGCCGCCCTGGCCCGCGGGGTCCTTCCAGAGCAGCGCCGCCGACAGCTTGTCGTGGCCGTCGCAGAGGATGTCCGCGGTGACCGTGACGCTTGCGCCCGCCACGCGCTTGACCGCGAAGACGCCGCCATCCACCGCGGGCGAGGGGTTCTCGATCGCCACGCGAGCGCCGCGGCCGGCACGCTCCGCGCCGGCGGGGTCGAGCGGCGCGGGCGGGACGGCCGCGACAGCCTGCGCCGCGAACGCCCGGACCTCGCCGGGCTGCAGGACCAGAGGCACGCCGGCCTGGAACGGCGCAGAGCCGAGCAGCGGGGAAAGCTCCGCGAACCGCCCGCCCAGGGCAGGCAGCACGGTGGCGGGCTCCACGGACCTGGCCATGCTCAGGTCGGCGTTGGCCAGCACCAGCAGCACGCGCTCGGCGATGCGCAGGTCGGTGTCGGCGCGCAGCAGCGCCAGCACGGGCCCGGCGGCGCCGAGCGGCAGCACCGGCATGCCGCCGTCGTCGAGCAGGGACTCGCTGGCCAGCAGGTTGTTCAGGGCGGAGATGTCCGCGGCGAGGGAGGAGGTGTCCGCGGCGAGGCCGGCCTCGCCGGCGGCGGGGGCGCCGGGCGGGGCGGGCAGGGGAAGGCCATCCTCCATCCCGGCGGCGACGAGCCAGCCGGCGCCGAGCGAGGCGGCCAGCGCCAGCGAGCGACGGCACGCCGCCAGGGCGGCGGCCGGGTCGGGCACGCAGGCGGCGAGCCGCGCGCCGCCCGGCGCCTCGGGCGAGGCCAGCACCGGGGCGAGGGCGCGCAGCGCGGCGATCTCGTCCCACAGCCACTCGCTCCGCCAGTCCCACCACGGCAGGGAGCAGAACACGCCGTCCAGGCCAAGGCCGCGCAGGGAGGGCAGCGCCGCGTGCGACACCCCCGGCGTCCAGGCCAGCAGGATCGCGTCGGTGCCCTGGCGCAGCGCGCCCAGGGTGTCGGCGAGATGCGCGGCCGGCAGCCGGTCCAGCCCGAGCAGACGGAACCCGGCGATGCCCCACCCCGCCCAGCCCGCGAGCTGCGCCGCCCACCAGCGCCCCAGCCGCGCTGCGTCCTCGGCGCCCTGCGGGCGGGCGAGCGCCGCCTCCATGTCGTCGTCGCGGCGCGGGTCGAGCGGGGCGTCGGGATCGGGCGGCGAGAACACGCCGGACGCTGTGGACACGAACGCCGAGCCGGCCGCGACGCGGTCCAGGGCGACATCGAGCAGCAGAGACACGCCCTGCGCGCGGGCCATCGCCGAGAGGCCGCGCAGCGCCGCGGCCGGATCGCCGCCGCCGAGACCGGGCGCGAGGCGGAGGGTGTCGGCGACCAGCGACGGGTCGCGCGCCGCGGAGGCGAACACCGGGCCCAGCAGCATGTGGTCGAAGCCGAGGCCGGACACCCGGCGCAGCAGCGCCGGCCATGCCTCGGGCGGGCCGGCCTGGGCGGGGTCGACGTGGAAGATGCGCAGGGTCTGCGCAACGGTGCGGATGGCGGCGTCTATGGGGCGCATCGGGCGGCGATCGTCCTGCTTAGGTGTGTGGCTGAGCGTTCCGGCACACGCGAAGTTGCAGGAAGCGGCGATCGGGCGAAGCGGCGATCGGGCCTGGAGGCCGGCCCGCGCGATCCTGTGCAGGAGGGGCGAAGGCAGGCGGGCGCGGGATCGCGACGCGCCGGCAGTCTCCGCGGGTCCGGACGCCGCGCCGGCGCGGGCGGGATCGGCCCGCGCGGCGCGGG
>CAXSES010000020.1:0-18079 GCA_964236225.1 uncultured Acetobacteraceae bacterium | reverse complement strand
TGGAACTACACCATCAGCCCAAGGTCAGCAGATCAACGCGGTAATTGTTGAGTAAAGCCTTAGCCGGTCATCGCACCTAGCCGTTGATGCAAGAGGTGGCGGCGCCCGCGCCGGCGTGGTTGGTCCTGGCGTGGCATTCTTGGTAGCGTCCTGCCGGCCTCGCTGCGATCGAACACCCCGTCGGAAGGAAGAGCGGCAATGCCAGCCCTGGCACCCATCGCGTCTCGCCCGGATGCGCGCCCTGACGTGCGCCCCGGCAGCCCCTGCTTCTCCTCCGGTCCCTGCGCCAAGAGGCCGGGCTGGTCGCCGGCGGCGCTCGACCTGGAGTGGCTGGGCCGCAGCCATCGCGCCGAGGGGCCGAAGCAGGCGCTCGCCGAGGTGATCGACCGCTCCAGCGCGCTGCTCGGCATGCCCCCGGGCTGGCGGGTGGCGGTGGTGCCGGGCTCGGACACCGGAGCGGTCGAGATGGCGATGTGGTCGCTGCTCGGGCCGCGCGGCGTCGACGTGCTGGTCTTCGAGAGCTTCTCTCAGGCATGGGCGGTCGATGCCGCGGAGCAGCTTCGGCTCGACACGAGGGTCCTCGGCGCCGCCTATGGCGCCCTGCCCGACCTGTCGGCGGTCGATCCCGCCCGTGACGTGGTGCTGGCCTGGAACGGCACGACGTCAGGGGTGCGCATCCCGCATGATCGGTGGATCGCACCCGATCGCGAGGGGCTGGTGATCGTGGACGCCACCTCTGCCGCGTTCGCGATGGCGCTGCCCTGGGACCTGATCGACGTGGCGACCTGGTCCTGGCAGAAGGGGCTGGGCGGCGAGGCGGCGCACGGCATGATGGCGCTGTCGCCGCGCGCCATCGCCCGGCTGCTCGACCATGAACCCGCCTGGCCGATGCCGAAGCTGTTCCGCATGACAGGGGACGAGGGGCTGGCCGAGGGGCTGTTCCGCGGCGAGACGATCAACACGCCCTCGATGCTGTGCGTGGCGGACGCCCTCGATGCGCTGCGCTGGGCCGAGGGGATCGGCGGCCTGGACGCGCTCATCGCCCGCAGCCAGGCCAACCTGGCGGCGGTGTCGCGCTGGGTGGCAGGGTCGCGGTGGGCGTCCTTCCTGGCGGCAGACCCGGCGAGCCGGTCCAGCACGTCGATCTGCCTGACGATCCGCGCCCCCTGGTTCCTGGCGCTCGACGCGCCGCGTCAGCGTCAGGCGGCGCGCCGGATCGCCGCAGTGCTTGCCGGGGAAGGGGTGGCCTTCGACGTCGCCGCCCACCGCGACGCCCCGCCCGGCCTGCGTCTCTGGGGAGGCGCCACGGTGGAGACCTCCGACCTGGAAGCCCTCCTGCCCTGGCTTGACTGGGCGCAGGCCAGGGTGGCCGCCGAGTGCGCCGACGGCTGACGCGACCATGCCGCGGCGGCCGTGCCCGCCCCAAGCGCGGCGGCCCTGTCCGCTCCAGCGCAGCGGCCATGTCCGCGCCCTGGGCAACGCCTGATGGTTCGGGGCCGTCCCGCTCCTTGTTTTCATCCGCAACCGGGCAATTTCCTCGACCATGTCAAGCCTGTCCAATCCACGTCCCGTCGTTGCCGGCCCCGGTTCGGCGGCTGAGGCCATCGCCATCCCTCCCGGGCCCGGGACCGGCCTGCAACCGCTGCCGAGGACGCGGACCCGCGTGCTGTTCCTCGAAGGCATCAGCGAATCCGCGGTCGAGCTGATGCGCGCCGGCGGCCATGCCGACGTGACGCGGCTGACCAAGGCGCTGGACGGCCAGGCCCTGCGCGAGGCGCTGGCCGGCGTGCACCTGGTCGGCATCCGCAGCCGCACGCGCCTGACGGAGGCGGTGTTCGAGCAGGCTCCCGACCTCCTCGCCGTCGGCTGCTTCAGCGTCGGCACCAACCAGGTCGACCTGGCGGCGGCGCGCAGGCGCGGCATCCCGGTGTTCAACGCGCCGTTCTCCAACACGCGCAGCGTCGCCGAGCTGGTCGTCGGCGAGGTCGTCATGCTGATGCGGCGGATCTTCCCGCGGTCGCTGTCGACGCATGAGGGCGGCTGGGACAAGTCGGCCAACGACAGCCACGAGGTCCGCGGCAAGGTGCTGGGCATCGTTGGCTACGGCAACATCGGGTCGCAGCTCTCCACCCTGGCGGAGGCGATGGGGATGCGGGTGCTGTTCCACGACCTCGTCGACAAGCTGCGCCACGGCAACACGGAGCCGATGGCGACGCTCGGCGACCTGCTGGCGCAGTCCGACGTGGTCAGCCTCCACGTGCCGGAGACGGCGCAGACCCGGGACCTGATCGGCGCGGCCGAGCTCGCGGCGATGAAGCCTGGCGCCTACCTGATCAACAACAGCCGCGGCAGCGTGGTCGACCTCGATGCGCTCGCCGACTCGCTCCGCTCGGGGCATCTGCGCGGGGCGGCCGTCGACGTGTTTCCGCTGGAGCCTTCTGTCAACGGCGAACGGTTCGCCACCCCGCTGCAGGGACTGACCAACGTCATCCTGACGCCGCACATCGGCGGCTCCACGGAGGAGGCGCAGGAGCGTATTGGCGTCGAGGTGGCGCGCAAGCTGTCCGAGTACGGCCACAGCGGCACCAGCCTGGGCGCCGTGAACTTCCCGCAGGCGCAGCTTCCGCCGGGTCGCGGCGAGGCGCGCTACATCCACGTGCACCGGAACATGCCCGGCCTGCTGGAGCAGGTGAACAAGGTGTTCTCCCGGCGCGGGATCAACATCACCGGCCAGTTCCTGCAGACCGATGGCGAGCTCGGCTACGTGCTGATGGAAGCCGAGGGTCCGGCGGATGCGGGGGTGCTGGCCGAGCTGTCGGCACTGGACGGAACGATCCGGGCGCGGCTGCTGCAACGATGAGGCCGGTGCCACGGGTCCCTGCTCCCGGACAGGCGGGGCGCAGGCCCTGCGCCTCCGTCTGCCGCCTGGACCCGCCGCACTCGGAGAGTGCCGATGCAAGGCTTCACCTGTCCCGGCGCCTGTCCGGCTCCTGAAGGCCGGACAGATCGTCGAGGGAACCGAATGATGCCGTCGGACTCGCTGCTGGACGCCCTGCACGACCTCGTGGGCAGGCGCGGATTGCTGCTCGGGGATGATGCGCAGTCCTACTGCACGGACTGGCGCAGCCTCTATCACGGCCGAACCCCCGCGGTCGTCCGCCCCGGCGACACGGCGGAGCTTGCCGCCGTGATGCGGCTCTGCGCCGCCCGCGGCGTTCCTGTCGTGCCGCAGGGCGGCAACACCAGCCTGGTCGGCGGCGCGGTGCCGTCAACGCTCGGCGACACGCTGGTGGTCAGCCTGCAGCGCATGAACCGGGTCCGCGCCATCGATCCGCTCGACCTGACGCTGACGGTGGAGGCCGGCGTCACGCTGAAGGCGGCGCAGGACGCCGCCTCGGCGTCGGACTGCCTGCTGCCGCTCTCGATCAGCAGCGAGGGTTCGGCCACAATCGGCGGCGTCCTTTCCACCAATGCCGGCGGCAACACCACGCTGCGCCATGGCAATGCGCGCAACCATGTGCTCGGGCTGGAAGTGGTGCTGGCAGACGGGCAGGTCTGGAACGGGTTGCGCCGGCTGCGCAAGGACAACACCGGCTACTGCCTGCGCCAGCTCTTTGTGGGCGCCGAAGGCACGCTTGGGTTGATCACGGCGGCCGTGCTGCAGCTCCAGCCCGCGGTGGTGGAAAGCGAGTCCGCGTTCTGCGCCCTGCCCGATCCGGCGTCGGCCCTGGAACTGCTGCGCCGGGTGCGCCGGCAGGACCCTGCGGCGCTGACGGCGTTCGAGTACATGTCGGGCGTCGGGGTCGACCTGGTGCTGCGCCACATCCAGGGCGCGCGTCTGCCGCTGACGCTGCCGGCTGCGCACTACGTCCTGCTGGAACTGGCGACGTCGCGCCGCGGGGCCGGGCTGCGGGAGCAGCTCGAGACGGTGCTCGGCCAGGCCATGGAGGATGGCCTGGTGACGGATGCGGCGCTGGTGGACACTGGCCCGCAGCGCGACGCGGTGTGGTCGCTGCGCGAGGAGCATGCCGAGGCGCAGAAGCGGGCGGGCGCCTCGGTGAAGAACGACATCTCCGTGCCGATCTCCGCGATCCCGGAGTTCCTGGCGCAGGCAGGCGCCGCGATCATGGCACTTGACCCCGCGATCCGACCGGCGCCATTCGGCCATTTCGGGGACGGCAACATCCACTACAACCTGATCCAGCCGGAAGGGAGCGACGGGGAGGCGTTCCTGGCACGGGCGGACGAGATGACGGCAGCCGTGAACGCGGTGGCGCGCGCGCTGGACGGCTCGTTCTCCGCGGAGCACGGCGTGGGACGACTCAAGACGGGGTTGATGGCCCAGTGGCGGGGCGGGCCTGAACTGGACACGATGCGCCGGATCAAGGAGGCGCTCGATCCCGCCCGGCTGCTGAGCCCCGGCACTCTGTTCCCCATCTCCGAGCCCTAGCGGGGGTCACGCCACAGGCGCAGGCGCCTGTTGTCACCGACGCTCGTGCTCGCAAGCAGCGGCGTTTCCTGCCCGTACCACACCAACGGCCAAATGCGATGACCGGTTCAGCAAAAAGGCCAGGGGCTCTGCCCCCAATGTCTGGAAGCGGGGACTCCCCCAAAGGCTCGCCTTTGGAATCCAACACTCAACTACCTGTCCGAAATCAGGGCACCACCTTGATCTGCCAGGCCTGACCAGAACGCCCGGTGTCTTCAGACTTGATCCGTGTCACCTCATCCCGGGACCAAACATCTAAACATCCCGGATGGGCTCTCAGGAAACTTGGCCGGGCGCGTAATACGCCCGGCTTCATTGACTGACGTACGCCGCCCGAAAGTTGGCACCCCTCCCCATGTGTCAGTCAACTTGACCGTTGGTATAATTGGAACCGCAGCACTCGTCTCCATGCGAGAGAGCCGATCCTCGCCACCGCACCGAGGCACCTTGCCAACTCCCGGTTGATGCAACGCCCTCTTCAAGCCAGAACCGCATTCCTGAACACGCCGGGCGTGATCCCCAACTGCTGCCGGAACGACGCGACGAAGTGGGCGGTCGATCCGAAGCCAGCCTGGAATGCCACGGCGCCCACCGTCTGGTCTGGCTGCGTCAACAGGGTTCGCGCACGCTCGATCCGCCGCCGCATCACCCAGGCATGTGGCGTCTCCCCCACCGTTTGTCGAAACGCCTTGATGAAGTGGTGCTTGCTCAGGCCTGCCGCCTCCGCCAGCTCGATCAGCGACGGCGACGATGGCACCGGCTCCTCCAGTCGCGCCTGAACCAGATCGTTGATGCGTCCAAGCGCCGTGCCGGTCACTCCGCCACGCCATGAGGCCGCCGGCTGGCAGGGAGCCTGTCCAAGAACCTCGGCCAGTCGGCAGGCGATCGAATACAGCAGCAGGTCGGATTGGCTGTCGCCAGCACGCAATGCGCTCAGTGCAACCATCGCGCCTCGCTCGATGCCGGCGTTGTGCTCGTTGAACAGGGAAGGCACCGAATCGACCCGTGCCTCAGTCACCTCCTCGATCAGCCGCAGCGACACGGAAATCTGCAGCACTCTGGCCTGTCCCTCGACGTTGAAGATCGTGCGCTCCGCCGGATTTATGACAGTGACCGCTCCAACGGATGTGGACCTGCGGCACACATCAGCCTGCATCCATCGCTCAACCTGGTAGCAGGCCGACAACGCCACCATGATCTGGACATCCGGACCGCCGCTAATCTCACGGCGACCAGACCCGTGCCGCACGCGTGCAGCCTTGAAGATCGGCAGCCCATTCTCGGTGATCGAACGTGCCAGCAGCCTTGCCTTGCCAGGCCGCGGCATCGCTTCATCTGACCCTGATGTCACCTGCGTCACGACCGCCCCCAGAAAGCAAAGCTCAGCCCTGATGATGACACTGCTTGACCAGGACAACCCGTGCTGCAGCCAGGCAACTCGCTTGCGTCGGCGCACGCTCCGCGATCCGAAGCTGTGCCGAATCGAAAGCCTGGACAAGTGGACAGGAACGGCCTGGCGCATCCAGGACCCGATTACAGCTATTTCCTGATACCGTCCTGCTCTTGGAGCCGGGCAGAACCTTCTGGTAAACAGGAGGAAATCATGAAGGCACTGCGATCGATCAGCGGCTTGACCCATGGACGGTTGAACAGGAGCGGCCAGGTGCCTCGCAAGCTGGGGCGACGCTCTGTAAAAGCGCTTTTGCTCGCGGCCACAACGATGCTTGGCCTTGGCGGCGTGGCTTCGGCTCAAAGCCTCGGCAATCCCGCTCATCGTGGGCCGCCGGGCTGGCCAAGCCAGGGCGCGCCATCCAGCCTGGTCGTGTTCGGGGATCTTCTCTCCGACAACGGCAACGCGGCGGCCGTCGAACGGTCGCTTGGCCTGTCGCCGAGCTACGTGACGACGCCCTACTCCGCGACCGGCGACTTCTCCGACGGCCCGAAATGGACCACCGACCTTGCCCTGAGCTTCGGGCTCTTCAAGCCGTCTCAGCAGGAGAACTTCGCCTACGAAGGTGCAACCGCCGGCTCGCTTGGTACCGCATCCAGTCCGGTCAACCCGACGGGAGGCCTGACGCCGCTTGACACTTTTGCCGGGCAGATCGAACGGTTCGCGGAGCAGCAGGGCCGCTTCCTGCCCGATCAGCTGGTTTCCGTCACCTTCGGCGGCAACGACATCTTCCTTGCCAGCTCGTTGGCGCTCGCGGGGAAGGCCAACTCGTCCCAGGTCATCGCCGACAGCATCACCGCGACTGTCGCGGGACTGACGCGGCTGGCGAGCCTCGGAGCCAAGCACATCCTGGTCTCCAACTCGCCCGACGTCACCTTCTCGCCCATCTTCTCGACCGCCGAGTTCAAGGCGAGCGGGGCGACGGTCGCCGGAGTTCAGGCGCTTGTCGATGACTACAACGGCAGGCTCTCACTCGCGCTGAGCACGTTCAAGGCGGCGACAGGCCTTGACGTGAAAACGCTCGACCTGCATGCCCTGTTCAACGACATCGTCGCCAAGCCGCAGGAATACGGGTTCAGCAACGTCACCCAGCCAATCCTGTCCAGCCTGCCTGGCACCGGCTCGCAACCGGTCTACAACACGGCGATCGACGGCAAGAACCCAATAATCCTGGGAACGACGCTCTTCATCGACCCGCTCTTCGACACCACCGAACTCGGCCAAATCCTCATTGCGGCGACTGCACGTAACACGGTCTTGAGGAACGGCGATTAGTCTCGAAAACAAGTCCATGCCTGGCGGGCCAATTTGCCACGTCCAGCAAGGTTTCTGTCAAATCACGTTCCCAATGATCAGGTGACGAACGAGGCGGTCTTGTCCCGTTGGACAGGACCTTGTCTGTCGATAAGCTCGGTTCTGGTTGTCGTCAGGCCGCCAGCGTCTCCGTCCCGGCTGCCCGATATGCCTCGTCGGGCGTGCGGCCGGCCAGGGTGGAGCGAGGCCGCCGGGTGTTGTGGCAGCCGATCCGCCGGGCGAGCCCGTGCCGCAGTTCCGAACCGGCCTCGAACGCGTGCGGGTGGACGCACTCGTATTTCAGGCCGCGCCAGGCTCATCGACCCGATGCCTTGGCCAAAAATCCCGTTCCACCAGGAGCTGGCCAATCCTGGCGCGCAACTTCTCCGCCACGGCCTCACTGGCCCGGGCGCTCCCCTGGGCCGCCGTCTTGCCGGGGAAGACCGCGGCCATGCCCGCCATGGCCTGGCGCTTCCAGTCGCCCACCATCGTCTGGTGGACCCCGTGCTTTGTCGCCAGCCGCGCCGTCGTCAGCTCTCCACGCAGCGCCTCCAGCGCCACCCGTGCCTTGAAATCTGCCGGATACCGTATCCGCTTGCCCTTCATCGGGTGCGTCCTCTCGTCAGGGCGAACCAAGCCTAACTCCCTGTCCAAAATCCTGGTACCGCCTCACTCTGCCCCATGCTTGAGGACGCGAGAACCGCGCCAAAGGCTCGCCTTTGGAATCCAACACTTGAGTAAAGCCGGTCCAGGGGGGCTCCCCCTGGCGGGTCCAGGGCAGAGCCCTGGCCTTGCCTGCCTAACCAGTTCCCCGCATTCAGCCGTCGACCTAGCGGACCGCGTCCGGCGCCGGCGACGGGCGGGTCTTGTCCGCCTCCCGCATGAACGCGTCGACGGTGGCGTTGAACTCCGCCGCGTTCGTGAGCTGCACGAAATGGTTGGAGGACCGCACGATGACGTGGCGCCCGCCCGTCAGCCCGGCGGTGGTCTCGCCGACCGCGTCGAAGAACGGGCTCCAGCCGCCGGTGATCACGAGCACCGGGATATGCGCCCTGGCAACGGTCTCGGCCGCCTGGCGCAGCACGTCGGTCGGGGCCATGCGCGCCTGCAGCAGCGCGCAGCCGTAGCGCGCCGCCAGGGCGGGGTCCGCGTCCAGCGCGGCGACCGCGGTCTTGGGCGCGTCGCTGCCGGTCTCAACCGCCCCCAGGCTGTGGGCGAACCCGAGCGCGTAGTCTCCCGGCGTCCGCGCGGTCATCAGCAGCCCGCCCCAGCGCATCGCGTCGGCCTTGAGGACCGGGTCCGCCTCCACGGCCGGCGCCCCCACCAGAAGCGACTGCAGCGCCGGCTCGACCAGCACGAGGGAGCGGATGGCCTCCGGACGGCGCGCCGCGGCCAGCAGCGCCTCTGCCCCGCCCCAGGAATGGCCGATCAGGTTGGCGCCGTCGCCCAGCATCGCCGCAATCCAGACGGAATCCGCCACCATGTCGTCGACGCCACGCGATGGGCTCCTGCCGAAGCCCGGCCGCTCGGCGATGCGCAGCCGCCATCCCCGCTCGCCCAAAGGCGCCTGCCCGGCGAAGGTGCTGGGGCCGCCACCCAGGCCGCCCTGCACGCCGCCGTGCACGACAAGCACGGTGGGGCCGGTGGTGCCGTGTTCGATGACATGGACCGCGAGCTTCGCCGCATCCGCCTCGGACAGGCGTGGCGCGGCCGGCGGGCACTGGGCGAGCAGCGCCGCGCGATGCTCGAGCATCGCCTTCACCGGGGACGGCGCTCCCGCGTCCTGGCCTCCGGCCGGCTGCGCGCGCGACGCGCCTGGCGCGCAGGAAAGGGCGAGCGTCGTCAGTCCGACGGCCATGGGTCTGAGCATCGTGGGTCCTTCCTCAACTGTTGGCCGCTCGCCGGCGGGCGGAACAGCCGCGCCGCGGGGCGGAGGCACGCCCGCCAGGCCCGGCCCGCGCCGATCGGCAGCCTGCCTGCCGGCGCCCTGCCGGTCAGGGGGTCCTTGCGGTCAGGCGGTCCGGGCGGTTGCGAGCACGCCGCGCAAGGCGTCGGCGAACGACGTGGGCTCGATCAGGAACGCGAGGTGGTTGCCCGGCACCGTCCGCATCGGGCAGCCGAGCGCCTCGGCGACCTTCCTCGCGGCGCGCACGTAGTAGGCGTCCCCACTCCTCTCGCCGGCAAGCACGACCGTGGGCACTCCCGCCGCGCGTATGGCGGCGAGGTCGGGCCTGAACAGCGTGATGGGAAGGTATTCCCTGGAGAAGAAGAACGACATGTCCTTGGCCTGCCCGAGGCCGCCGGGGCGACCTCCGGGCGGCCCGGGCGGCGCCCCCGGCGGCCCGCCAGGTGAGCCGCCGGGAGCGCCGCCCGGCGGGGCGGGAGGCGGCCCGAAGCCGACCAGCCGGCTCGCGAACAGCCCCATCGCCGCGGGGGCGCCCTGCGTCTGCGAGACCTGATGGACCCGCTCCACGAACGCCATGGTGTCGGCGTCGTCCGGAAGCAGAGTGACGACCGGCGGCTCGTGCGCCGCCAGCAGGGCGATGCTGCCGGGATGGTCGGACGCGAGCTGCAGGGCGATGTTCGCGCCGCCGCTGTTGGCGAACACCAGCGCCCGCTCGTGCCCCGCGGCGCGCAGCACGGCGACGGCGTCGCGGGCCTGCTGCGCCATGTCGAGCGGCGCGTCCCTGTCGCCGGTGCTGCGCGCGTTGCAGCGCCGGTCGTAGGTGATCACGGTGTAGCCGTCCGAGAGGAGGGAGCCCAGCGGGCCATACACGCCGGCATCGCCTCCCGCGCCCGGGATGAGCAGCAGCGCCTCGCCCGACCCCTGGACGTCGAACGCGAGGTCGGCGCCCTCCGTGCTGACCAGATCCGTGCGTTTCATCGCTGTCTCCCTGCGGTGGTGTCGTGGCGAAAGCGATTCCGGCGGGTCGAGGCGGCCGGATCGGGACCCTGCGGGCGGGCGCCCCGCCGCAGGCATCGGGCGGGCTCACACCTGGGCCGCGCGCCCGCCGGCGGACCAGGCGGCACCAGGAGCCAGGGCGTCCGGCGTCGGCCCGAACGACCCCTCCTCGGGCCAGGACTGCTCCAGCAGCATGCGGGTCGTCAGCTCGAGGTGCTGCGCCATGAGGGCGCGCGCCTGCCCGGCATCGCGGGCCAGGACGACGTCCACCAGGCGGCGGTGCTCGCCGCCCAGGTCGCGCGCGACTTCCGCGAGCGGCACGGACAGGCGGCGGTAACGCTCGCTCTGGTTGTAGAGCATCTCGCGCAGCCGCAGCAACCATGGGCTGTCGCAGGCACTCACCAGCGCCTGGTGGAACGCTGCGTGCGCCGCCGACCACGCCTCGCTCATGCGCTGCGGGTCGCCCGGTTCGCGCTCCGGGGTGCGCGACAGCCGGTGCAGCGCCGCGACCAGGTGCGACTCCCAGCCGACATCGCCGGCGGCGATGGCGTGGTCCAGGCAGGAGCCCTCGATCTGCACCCGCACCCGCGTGAGATCATCCAGCTCCGCGGCCGAGATCGGCGTCACGCGGAAGCCGCGTTGCGGCTCCGAGACCACCAGGCCTTCGGAGGTGAGCCGGGCCAGCGCCTCGCGCACCGCGCCCAGGCTGACCGACAGGGACTGGCACAGCTCGCCGATCTTCAGCCGCGCGCCAGGCTGCAGGCGGCAGGCGAGCAGGTCGGCACGCAGGCGCTCGTAGGCCTCCTGTGTCAGGCTTGAGCTCATGGAGGCGATGCGTGCCATGTCACCACACTACTGCATTCAACAAAAGATGCCACCTCACAACGTCGACAATCCGTTGACAGATAGATTTTTTTTATGCAGATATGGCGTCAGGAATAGCCGCGCCAGACGGTCCGAACAACCCAGGGGAAACAGTCCATGCGCTTTGCGGCATACCGGCAGAATTCCGTCGAGGGCCTGGCCGCCGCGGAGATGGATGGCCGCTTCCACGGGGTCGGGACCGCGGATTCCCGCTATCCCGGCAGCCTGGCCAGCCTCGTCGCCGCCGGGCATGAGCGGCTTGTCGCGGCCGGCCGCGCCCTGCTCGCCGCCCCGGAGATCGACCTCGACGCCGTCGAGCTGCTGCCGCCGCTGCCCTCACCGCCCAAGATCCTCTGCATCGGCCTGAACTACGCCGACCATTCGGCGGAGAGCGGCTTCGCGGTTCCCGGCTACCCGACGGTGTTCGGCCGCTTCGCCTCCAGCCTGATCGGCCACGGCGCGCCCATCGTCCGGCCTCGGCTGTCCGAGCAGCTCGACTACGAGGGCGAGTTCGTCGCGGTGATCGGCCGCGGCGGGCGCGACATCCCGAAGGCGAGCGCGCTCGATCATGTGGCGGGCTACTCCCTGTTCAACGACGCCTCGATCCGCGACTACCAGTTCAAGTCGCCGCAATGGACGGTGGGCAAGAACTTCGACGACACCGGCGCCTTCGGGCCCTGGCTGGTGACAGCGGACGCGCTGCCGCCCGGCTGCCGGGGGTTGCGGCTGCAGACCCGGCTGAACGGCGAGGTCGTGCAGAGCGCGTCCACCGACGATCTGGTGTTCGACGTGGCCACCCTCATCTCCGTGCTCAGCGAGGCGTTCACGCTCGAGACCGGCGACGTCATCGTCACCGGCACCCCCTCGGGCGTCGGCCTCGCGCGCAAGCCGCCGCTCTGGATGAAGCCGGGCGACATCTGCGAAGTCGAGCTTGAGGGACTTGGCGTGCTGCGCAACGGCATCGTGGATCAGGCGGGCGAACCAGCGGCCAGGCACGCCGCCGCCTGAGGCGCGGGCTGGGAACTTGAGGAAAGCCACAGCGCCGGCAGGGCGCGGCACCGGAAGGACAGCATGACGCAGATCGGACACTACATCGCGCCCTCGCGGCGCCCCAACGCCCTCGGCGTGCACTCTCTCGACCATTTCGCGCTCGCGGTGCCCAACCTCGAGCAGGCGCGGCGCTACTACGCCTCGTTCGGCCTCGACGTCCGGGAGCACGGCAACGCGCTCCACCTGCACACGCACGGCCACCCGCAGCTCTGGGGCGTGCTGACGGAGGGGCCGCTCAAGGCGCTGCAGCATCTGTCCTTCGGCATCTTCGCCGACGACGTGGAGCGCTTCCACGCCCACCTGCAGCGCTGCGAGGTCGAGCGTCTGGACCCGCCGCCAGGCACGGACAGCAACGGTTTCTGGTTCCGCGACCCTGACGGCACGCTGGTCGAGCTGAAGGTCGCGGAGAAATCCTCGCCGAGCGCGAAGTCGACGGCGGGGCTGGGCAGCGTGGCGGCCAACCAGCGCGGCGCGGCGATGCGCGGCGCGGCGATGCCGGTGCAGCCGCGCCGCATGGCTCACGTGCTCCTGTTCGCCCGCGACGTGCCTGGCACTCTGGCCTTCTACACGCGCGTTCTGGGCTTGCGTCTGTCCGACGAGGCGGGCGGGGTCATCGCCTTCCTGCACGGCGTGCACGGCAGCGACCACCACATGGTCGCCTTCGCCAAGTCCGACGGCCCGGGCTTCCACCATTGCAGCTGGGACGTGGGCTCGGTGAACGACATCGGCGTGGGCGCGGCGCAGATGGCGGACAAGGGCTTCAGCGCGGGCTGGGGCCTTGGCCGGCACGTGCTCGGCTCGAACTACTTCCACTACGTCCGCGACCCGTGGGGCAGCTACTGCGAGTATTCCTGCGACATCGACTACCTCTCGGTGGACGTGGACTGGCAGGGCGAGTCGCACGGCATCGAGAACAGCTTCTACCTCTGGGGGCCGGAGCCACCGGCCGACTTCACGTTCAACTACGAGGCGTCGCCTGAAGCCCAGATGGTCATGCCCCGGCGATAGCAGCTCTCGGCCGCCCGGCGCGCCGGGCGGCCAGAGCACCCGACCCAGACCACCCGATCCAGATTACCCGACCTGGACTAACCCGACAGAGTCGGACGCCACACGAGAATCCGCAGCCGGCAACCGGAGGAAGCATCCGTGCAGGATGAGCCGCTCTACGACGTCGTCCAGATCGGCTACGGTCCGGTCAGCCAGGTCATGGCCCTCATGCTGGCGCGCCAGGGGCATCGTGTCGCCGTGGTGGAACGCTGGTCCGAACCGTTCGCGCTGCCGCGCGCGGTGTGCATCGACCACGAGGCCGCGCGCATCCTGCGCGCCCTCGGCCTGGAGGAGGGGCTGGCGCGGGTGTCGCGGCCGGCGCCGCGCTACGAGTGGTTCAACGCCGAGTGGGAGACGCTGCTCTCCATCGACTGGAGCGCCGCGTCGATCTCCGGCGGTCCGGAGGTCAACTTCGTCCACCAGCCCAGCCTGGAGGCGGAGTTCCGCGCCGCGGTGCGCGAGCAGCCCGGCGCCGCGGTGCACCTGGGCTGGGAGCTGGTCGGCTTCATCGACCATGGCGACCACGTCGCCGTGGAGGTGCGCGAGGTCGAGGGCGGCGCGACCCGCACCCTGCGCACCCGCTACCTGATCGGCGCCGACGGCGCCAACAGCCCGGTGCGCGAGACCCTGGGCATCGCCAGCGAGGACCGCGGCTTCCGCGCGGACTGGCTGGTCGTGGACATGCTGCTCCACCCGGGAGTCACGCTCGACATCCCGGCCTGCGGCCAGTACTGCAACCCCGCGCGCCCCACCACGATCGTGCCGGGCGGGGTGCCCGCCGGCGCGGCCGCCGGGCGCTCCTGCCGCCGCTGGGAGTTCATGCGCCTGCCGCACGAGAGCCGCGAGGCGCTGCAGGACGAGGCCTATGTCTGGGGCCTGCTGGAGCCCTGGGTGAAGCGCGAGCAGGCCGACCTGATCCGCCACACCATCTACACCTTCCGCTCGCTGATCGCCGACACCTGGCGCCAGGGTCGCGTGCTGCTGGTGGGCGACGCGGTGCACGTCATGCCGCCGTTCATGGGGCAGGGCATGTGCGCCGGCATCCGCGACGCCTGGAACCTGTCCTGGAAGCTGGATGCGCTGCTGCGCGGGGCGGCGGACGCCACGTTGCTGGACAGCTACCCCGCGGAGCGCAGGCCGCACGTGAGCGCGGTGATCGACGCGTCGATCTATCTCGGCAAGGTCATCTGCATCGCCGATCCTGCCGAGGCGGCGGAACGCGACCGGGCGTTCAAGGCGGGCACCCACGCGCCGCTTCCCGCGTTCCCGCATCTCACCGCCGGCATCCTGGCGCGCGACGCGGACGGCCTGCCCGCCCCAGTGGCCGGGCTGCTCTCGCCGCATGGCGTGGTGCGCTGGCGGGGCCGCGAAGGACGCTGGGACGACGTGGTCGGCCTCGGCTTCTGCGTGATCGTCAGGGACGCGGACCCGGCCGACCTGCTGCGGCCCGACCAGCTCCGCTCGCTGGCGCAGCTCGGCGCCCGCGTGGTCGGCATCGCCACGGCGCCAGGCGGCGACCTCGTGGTGGACCTGGACGGACGCTACGCCGCCTTCCTCGACTCGCACGACGCCGCGGCCATGATCACCCGGCCCGATTTCTACGTCTTCGGCGCCGTCCAGGAGGCCGGCGGCCTCGTGGCGCTGGTCGACGTCCTGATCGCCTCGCTCGCCGGCAACGGCTTCCACCTGGCGCGGGCCGCGGCGGATCTGGGCGAGGCCGGAGGCCAGGACGGGGGCAACCAGGCGGGCGGCTGGGCCGCGCGCTCGGCCGAGGGAGCCCTTCAGGATGCCTCCGCCGCCTGACCTCCCGGCCCGTCGCCTTGCCGGTCCTCGCGCCGCCGCCCCCGGCTTCGGCGCGATGTCCGGCGATGCGGGCAGGGAGACCTCGGCGCCAGGTGGCGTGTCCGCCTGGCTGCGTGCCGGATCAGCCAGGGCGCCGTGCCCAGCGACGCAACCCAGGAAGACGCCATGTCGCCCTACCCTCTTCTCGGCCGCCGTGCCGCCCTTGGCGGCCTGTTCGGAACCGCGGCCCTCTCCTGCACCGGCGTGCGGGCGCAATCCGTGAGCGCGCCCACGCTCCAGCCGCGCATCGACGTCCATGCGCATTTCCTGACCGCAGGCTACCGGCGCGCCGCCGAGGCCGCCGGCCACGAGCATCCTGACGGCATGCCCGGCCTGCCCCACTGGGACGTGGGCGCGGCGATCGGCATGATGGATGGACTGAACATCCGCACCGCGATGCTGTCGGTGTCCTCGCCCGGCGTGAATTTCGGCGACGACGCGGCGGCGCGCAAGCTCGCGCGAGAGGTGAACGAGGAGGGTGCGAAGGCGGTCGTCGACCACCCAGGGCGTTTCGGCATGTTCGCCGCCCTGCCGCTGCCCGACGTCGACGGCGCCATCGCAGAGGCCACCTACGCGCTGGACACGCTCCACGCGGACGGCGTCGCCGTGGAGTCGAACCACCGCGGCATCTACATGGGCGACCCCAAGTTCGACCCTCTGTTCGCCGAGCTGAACCGTCGCCACGCGGTCGTGTTCATGCACCCGACCTCGCCCACCTGCCCGTGCTGCCAGACGATGTCGCTCGGCTACCCGCGGCCGATGATCGAGTTCATGTTCGAGACGACGCGCGCGGTGACCAACCTGTTGCTCACCGGCACTCTGGACCGCTTCCCCAACATCAAGCTGATCGTGCCGCACGCGGGCGCGACGATCCCCGTGGTGGCGGACCGAATCGTCGGCCTCTCGCCCGCGCTGCACTTGGCCAACCCTGTCGATCCAGACCATTTCTTCGCGACCCTGCGGCGCCTGCACTACGACCTGGCCGGCTACCCCCTGCCGCGTCTGGCGCCCGCGCTGCTGGAGATCGCCGATCCCGGCCGCATCTTCTACGGCAGCGACTGGCCGTTCACGCCGCTGCCGATCGTGACCAAGCTCGCGGGCCAACTGGAAACGACAACGCTGTTCGACGCTTCGACCCGCACCCGCATCCTGCACGACAACGCGGTCGAGCTGTTTCCCAGACTGCGCGTCTGAGCGCCGCCTCCGTCACCAGGAAGGACGATCGGCAGGAACTCGACCGAACGACGAGCCTCGCAGCGCGGCGCCTACTCCGGTCCTGCCGACCGGGTGAGGAAGCCCCTGCGCGGTCCAGCCAGAGGCACCGGCGTCTTCCGCCGCCGTGCCTTCCACCAGCGGAGGCCGGGACGTCAAACAACATGTTTGCGACCCGTGATCAGACAAGGGGCTGCCCGCCGCGGCAAAGCCTCGATCAACAGTCCAACTTGCGGGGAACACCGGGAATGCGCCTGAACAGATGGACTGCGTCGGCGTCGGCGATGGTCCTTGCCGTCGTGTCGCCGCTCGCGACCGCCGCGGCAGAGCCTGGGGACGTCACGATCGCCCAGCTCTCCCCCCGCGCGGCGAGCCAGGGCACCGCACCGGTGGGCCGCACCGGCGCCGAGGACCAGTCGCCGGTCCCTGGCAACAACGCGCCCGGCGACCAGACGTTGCAGCAGCAATCGATCCCGACCTCGCCCCTGCCGCGTGTCGGCCTGTTCACCGGCTTCGGCAAGACGCTGATCCAGGACGGCATCGACATCCATGGCATCGCGTTCGACCATTTCCTCGGCAACCCGACCGCCGGCGCCAACCCCGGGCACTCGTTCAACCTCGGGGCGTTCAGGCCGGCGGCCGACTTCGACCTCGACAAGCTGGTCGGCATCCCCGGCGGCAACGTCCATCTCGGCCTGACCTTCTTCGGGGTGCGCGGCGACACGCCGCAGGACATCGTCCAGGCCGGCGGCTTCCTGACCGGGTTCCAGACCACGCCCGCCACGGAGACCAACATCCTCTCCCTGCTCACCTACGAGCAGCGCTTCATGAACGGCAAGCTCTCTGTCGAGGCGGGCCGCACCAACGTCTTCAACTACTTCCTGCTGCCGAACTCGCTGGACCCGTTCGCCAACTACTCCGGCACCTTCGTGGTCACCGGCGACTTCCCCTCGACGCCCTATCCTGTGTGGGGCGGGCGCGCCACCTACAAGTTCGCGCCGACCTGGTATGTGCAAGGCGGCGCCTTCGAGGACAACTACCTCGCCGCCACCAGCTACGGCGACCGGTTCGGCATCGGCGTCTCGCCCGGCGCGCAGCTTCTCGCCGAGGTCGGCCAGCGCAGCGAGTTCAGCAACTCCGCCTACCCGTCCAACCTGGAGGCCGGGTTCGAGTGGAACACCCGCGACGGCAGGCTCAACCTGAAGGGCACCGGCGCCCCGGCGATCGCGCTGCTGCAGCGGCCGAACTACCCGGGCGGCGGGGTGGCGTTCATGCAGGGCGAGAAGGTGGTCTGGCGCGGCGCAGGGCACCCGGGGTCCATCCCGCTGGCGCCGCCCACGAACATCGCCGTGTACGGCGCGCTCAACGTGTCGGTGAGCAAGCCGCAGCCGATCGACATGGACGCGACGGCCGGCGTCATCTTCACCGGCTTCGTGCCCACCCGCCCGTTCGACGCGCTCGAGCTGCAGGCCAAGTACCAGCGCCTGAGCCAGGTCGAGGCCAACGGGGAAAGCCTCAAGCAGACGATCACCGCAGGGCGCGGCCCGTCGCAGGAGCGCGACGGGTACGCCTTCGAGGTCGTGGCCAACCTCCAGGTGACGCCGGCCTTCGCGATCCGGCCGCTGGTGGAATATTTCGTCAACCCCGACAACTACTACCCGCCGGCGCCGATCCCGCGCCGGCCGCGCGACGGGATCGAGGCCGGGCTGTTCGCCGTGGTCTCGCTCGGGCGGCTGCTCGGCACCAGCGCCAAGCCGTTCTGACACCAGCGGCGGCTGGGCGTGACCAGTCAGGGAAGCAAGGTTGAGGCTCTGCCTCAAACTCCGCCAGGGGAAGGTCCCCTGGACCGCCTTCCCTTAAGGTGCGCGGGTCCAGGGGGGGCCTCCCCCCTGGCGGGTCTGGGCGGAGCCCAGCCTTGCCTGTCTTGCAG
>CAXSES010000019.1:15448-18939 GCA_964236225.1 uncultured Acetobacteraceae bacterium | reverse complement strand
TCCACCGTGGTCGCGCCAAGCTGCAGGCTCGTCGACGTGCCGTTCTTGACCAAGCCGGTGACAGTACCCTCCACGGTGAACGGCACCGCGGTTGCGGTGGTGCCGGTGGCACTCGGCGTCATCACGGAGACGGCGTAGCTGCCATCCGGCACGGACTGGCCGGAGTCGTTGGTCCCGTTCCACTTCCAGGTGTTGGCGCCCGCGGCCGAGGTCAGGGTGGCGGTCCTGACCTCCTTGCCGGAGGCGTCGGTGATGGCGATGCCGATCGGCTCGGCCTTGGGGGTGGCGAACTGCAGTTCCCCGCTGCCGTTCTGCAGCGCGATGTTGCCCGATGTCACGCTGGCGGTCTTGCCCACGAGAGCGGTGGATTGCAGCACCTGGCTGCCCTGGGTCAGGGCGATGAGCTGGGTGAGGTTGCTGTTGGTGCTGACCTGCTGCTGCACGCTGGTCATCTGCACCAGTTCGCTGGTGAACTGGTTGGTGTCCATCGGGCTGGTCGGGTCCTGGTTCTGCAGCTGCGTGGTCAGCAGGCTCAGGAAGCTCTGGAAGTTGTCGGCGAGCGAGGTGAGGGCGTTGACGCCGGCGGTGGTGCCGGTGCTCGACGGCGCCGTGGCGCCGGCGGCGTGTCCGGTGCCGGCGCTGCCGGAGGTGCTGGAAGCGATGCTGGTCATGGGGCTCTCCGAACGGTTCAGGCGGTGATGTCGATGCCGGCGGGCTGCCAGGCCGGGGCGTAGGACTGGACGCCGGCGCTGAAGCGGCCGGCGCCGGGGCGCGCATCGTGTCCCTGTCCGGTCTGCTGCCGCGCCGCGCCGTCCCGGCCGGCCTGACCCTGGTCGCTGCCGGCGCCAGGATTCTGGCCTGCGTCCTGGCCCGAGCCCTGGCCCGAGTCCTGGGTCGAGGCGCGGTGCTCCTGCGCGGCGAAGCTGCCGGCCGGAGCCTGCTGGAACGCCACGATCCGGTCCTGCGGCAGGCCGGCCTGGGTCAGGGCGTGCTGCAACTGCGCCTGGTCGTGCAGCAGGAGGCGCAGGGTTTCCGGCCGCTCCACGAGCACCGACACGGAGGCGGCACCGTCGTGGTCGCGGCTGATCTGGATCTGCACGGTGCCCAGCTCGGCCGGGGTCAGGCGCAGCATCATGCTTTGCGCGCCGTTGGCGGTGTGCATCGCCAGCATCGCTGGGACGATCTGCGCCGCGGGAGGGGATGCAGGCTCGGCGGGCATCGCGGGGGCTGCGGCGGGCGGCGTGGCGGACGGGGCTGCGGGCAGGGCCAACTGGGCCGGGGACAGTGCCGCGAGCTGGGTCGGGTCCTGTGTGGGCGTTGCCGGCGCCTGTGCCGCCTGCGTGGGCGAGGAGGCTGCCTGGGTCGCCGACGCCTCGGCTGGCGAGGCCCGCGGCATGGTCTCGGACGAGGCCGCGGCGCGCCTCGCGGACATGGCCGGGTCGCCCGGCGCGTGGCGTGCCTGCGGCTGCAACGCATCCGGCGCGGCGAACGGGTCGGCCGCGGGACGCGATCTGGCGGAAAAGCCATCCTGGGTCGCGGCCACGAGAGCCGTGCCGGTTGCGATCGCGGGGTCGGAGGCGGCGCGGGCGTTCGGGGCAGCCGGCACTGCGGCGGCGTCGACTGGTGCCGGTGCGGAGGGGTCGGTTTCGGCCTGCACCCCGACCGGTGCGGCCAAGTCGCGCACGATCAGGCCCGCCGGAGCCTCGGCGCTTGCGGGGCTGGTGGGCACGCTGGCGAATGAGGGAGTCAGAGCGAGGCTCGGGAGCGGCGACGGGCTGGCCGGTGGCACTGTTGCGGGCATGACGGCCGGCACGGCGGCTGCGTCGCCGGTGGCGATGGCATTCCGGTCCTGCGTCGCCGCGTCACGCGACGTCGGGTCACGCGCCGAGGCGTGACGCATGAAACCGGCAGGAAGTGCGGCCTCATGGCGCATCGGCAGGGCGGCCACGATGCCTGTCTGCCCGGCGTCCGCGGCCGAGCGGGGGGGCATTGCCACGTCCCGCGTGTCGGGCGTCGCGATGTTCGCCGGCGCCAGGTTGGGCGTCGTTGCGTCGAGCGTGCCGTCGCGCGGTGCGACGACGTCGGACGCAATGATGTCGGACGCGGCGGCGCTGGACGTGGTCGCACTGGACTTGGTCGCGCTGGACGTAGTCGCATTGGATGTGGTCGCACCCGGCTTGGTCGCACTGAACGTCGTCGCACTGGGCGCGGCGGTGCCGGATGCGCTGGTGCCGAGCCTGGCCGAGCCGGATGCGACGGTGCCCGACGTGGCGGTTTCCGGCCTGGCAGTGCCGGACACTGTGGTGCCCGGCATCGCCGGTCCGGAAGAGCCGGTGCCTAGCTTGACGGTGCCAGACGCGGCAGTGCCTGGTGCAGCCGGAGCGGTCAGGGTCCCGGACGGGCGTGTGTCAGGGCCGGAGCCGGCTGCCGGGATGGCAACGGAGGCGACGATGTCACCGGACGCCCTTGTTGCGCTCGGCGAGTGGGTACCGGCCGAGGTTGCTGGGGAAGGCTGGGTCGTGAACGCTTCGGCGCCAGGCGTGGTGTCGGACGGAGGTTGCGGACCCGCTGCCTGTCGGGATGACGAAGGGTCCGGAGCCTGGGGCGTCATGACCAAGGAGAGCGCCGCGCCGAAGCTGTTGCCGCCCGCATGGCTGCGGACCGCGTCAGGCGTGGGATCGGTTCTGGTGGCGGCAGGCGGCTCGCAGGCGGCGATGGCTGGCATTGCGGTGTCCCGGCATTCGGGCAGGCCAGCAGCAAGTTCCAGGCCAGGGTTCCGGCCGGCAGATGCCAGGCGGCAGGCGTCGTGCCATGCAGGGTGTGCCCGGCAGATCGTGCCGGGGCGCCCGGTCGTGCCCGGCATCGAACGCCGCACGGGCGCTGCTCCGGGGCCTGAATCGGACTGATCCGAGGGTCCAGGCGGGGCGCGGGCGCTGGCATGGTTTCTGCCTTGTGCTCGCCGAACCCCTTGAGGAGAGCTCCATGTCACTGTTCGGCGCCTTGAACACCGCGGTGAGCGGATTGTCGGCACAGGCCGGCGCGTTCACCAACATCAGCGACAACGTGGCGAACAGCCAGACCGTCGGCTTCAAAGGGATCAACACCAGCTTCGTCGACTACCTCAGCAGCAGCACGGCGACGCAGAACCAGTCCGGCTCGGTGGCGACGCGGCCGGGCTACGAGAACGACGTGCAGGGGCAGATCACTGGCAGCACAGACGCCACCGCGCTGGCGATCGCCGGCAAGGGCTTCTTCCAGGTCAGCGTGCAGAGCGGCGTCACCGCGAACGGCGTGCCGATCCTGAACGCCACGCCGAACTACACCCGCACCGGCGACTTCACGCAGGACAAGAGCGGCTACCTGGTCAACAGCGCCGGCGGCTACCTGAACGGCTGGCCGGTGGACGCGAACGGCACCGTGCTGCAGGGCACGCTGTCGCCGATCAAGATCAGCCAGGCGCAGAATCCGCCGGTCGTCACCGCCAACGTCAC
>CAXSES010000019.1:0-15348 GCA_964236225.1 uncultured Acetobacteraceae bacterium | reverse complement strand
CGCCGATCAAGATCAGCCAGGCGCAGAATCCGCCGGTCGTCACCGCCAACGTCACGGCGGCGGCGAACCTGCCGGCCGGCGGCACCACCGGCGGCACCAGCGCGGTGACCGCCTACGACGCCTCGGGCGCGCAGCACTCGCTTTCGCTGACTTGGTCGCCGGTCATGAACGCTGGCGCGCCGGTGCCGAACCAGTGGAACCTGAGCATCGCCGAGGATGGCGCCACCTATCCCGCCGTGAACGCCGGCGTCGCGACGTTCAACGCGAACGGCACCATCGCGAGCTTCGCCGCCAGCGGCACCGGCGGCGCCGGCACCCTGACCCCGGCCTCGGCCACTGAGGCCGGCTTCACCCTGACGCCGGCCTGGCCGCAGGGCGGGCCGATCAACGTCAACCTGGGCACGATCAACGGGACGGACGGCATGACGCAGTTCGCGAGCACGACCTACACGTCGCGCAACATCACCGCGGACGGGGTGACGGCGGGCAACTACACCGGGATCGGCATCGAGGCGAACGGCAACGTGGTCGCGAGCTACGACAACGGCACGACGCGGACTCTGGCGCAGGTGCCTGTGGTCACGTTCGGCAACCCCGACGCGCTGCAGCGGCAGAACGGCGAGGCGTTCACCACGACGGCCGCGTCCGGGCAGCCCACCGTCAACGTGCAGAACGCGAACGGCGCCGGCAGCCTCGCTGTGGGCGAGGTCGAGTCTTCAAACGTGGACATCGCGACCGAGCTGACCAAGCTGATCGTGGCGCAGCAGGCCTACGGCGCCAACGCGAAGATGATCACCGCCGCAAACCAGATGTTAACCACGACGATCAATACAATCCAGTAAGGCGGACTGGCAGCGGGCCGGCGGAAACGGGCCAGCCGCAGCGAGCCGGTGCGATCGCGATACCGGCGCTGGGCCCACAGCACAGGTCCGGCAGACCGGCCGGCGGCATGGAGCCGGCAGCGCCGGACCGGCAGCAGGAGTGGTTGGATGAGCCTCGAATCCGCCTTATCGATCGCCGGCAGCGGGCTTGCCGTGGTGCAGCGCCAGATCAGCGTGGTGTCGCAGAACGTGGCCAACGCCAGCACGACGGGCTACGTGCGCGAGGTGGCGACGCAGACCTCGCTGGCGACCGGCGACGAGCCCTCCGGCGTCAGGTCGGGCCCGACGCTGCGCGCGCTGGACGCGCCGCTGCAGGCCAGCCTGCTGTCGCAGAACGCCATGGTGTCCGGCCTGCAGACCACCACGATCGCACTGTCCGCGGTGGATGCGGCGCAGGGCACCGTGGGCGCCGGGGGCAGCAGCCTGTCCAGCCTGGCGGGGGGGCTGCAGGACGCGTTCACCACGCTGCGCACCGACCCGGCGAGCACTGCGCAGCAGCAGGCCGTGCTCAGCGCGGCGCAGGCGCTGGCGGGCGGGATCAACTCGGTGTCGCAGGTCTACACGACCCAGCGGCAGGCGGCGCAGGACTCCCTGGTGCAGCAGGTCACGGTGGCGAACCAGACGCTCACCGAGATCGGCACGACGTCGGACCGTATCGTGTTGCTGCGCGCCGAAGGCGTGAACACTGCGGACCTGGAGAACCAGCGCGACGAGCAGGTGGCCTCGCTGAGCGGCCTGGTGTCGGTGCACACCAAGGTGTCGGCGAACGGCGACATGAGAGTCACCACGGATAACGGGACGGAGCTGCCGACGCACGGGCTGGCCGTGTCGGCCGGCAACGGGCCGCTCAGCACCAGGGCGATCGCGATCGCGCCGGGCGACGCCTACGCGCAGAACTCCGCAACGTCCACGATCCCCGCGATCAGGATCGGCACGCAAGACGTCACCGGCTCGCTCACGGGCGGCTCGATCGGCGCCAACATCACGCTGCGCGACACGACGCTGCCGGGCTACCAGGCCGGTCTGGACGGCTACTCGCACGACCTGGCGACGCGGTTCGGCGGGCAGAACCTCGCCCTGTTCACGTCCGGCGCCGGGACGGTGCCGACGCCCGCCAGCAGCCCGGTCGGGCTCGCGACATCGATCCAGGTCAACGCCGCGGTGCTCGCCACCCCGGGCCTGGTGCGCGACGGCACCGCGGGGGGCGGCAGCACGGCGGCCGGCGACACCACGATCATCGACGGGGTGCTGAACACCACCTTCGCGCCGCAGGGCGGCACGCCGGGGCTGGTGTCGCAGGCGGCGTCGCTGGTGGCGTCGCAGTCCCAGCAGAGCGCGGCGGCGACCGCGTCGCTGGGCACAGAGACCGGCGTGCAGACCTCGCTGAAATCGCAATTCGACACGGCGTCGGGCGTGTCCGTGGACCAGGAGCTGTCGAACATGGTGGGACTGCAGAACGCCTATGGGGCGGGGGGCAAGATCATCTCGGCGATCGAGACGATGTTCAACTCGCTGCTCGCGGCGGTGAACCCGTGATGGTGAGCGGGGCCGCCGGCGTGGCGTCGAGCGGCCTGCGGGCGGAGCTGTCCAGCAACGCCGACGCGGTGAACCTGAAGCTGCAGCAGGTGGGCGAGCAGATCTCGTCCGGGCTGGTGTCGACAACCTATGCCGGGCTGGGCGGGGGGGCACTGACCTCGCTGAATCTGAGGCCGCAGATCGTGCACAACGACACGCTGGCGAGCGGCATCACGGCGGCGACGTCGCAGATGAGCGTCACGCAGAACGTGATGACGCAGATCGCCTCGCTTGCGCAGGGCGTGTTCGCGACGCTGACAGCGAATCCGGGCAACGGCGTCGGCGCCATCGGCATCGACGCGATCGCCACCGAGGCGCGCGAGGCATTCAACAACATCGCGGCGCTGCTCAACACCAGGAACGGAGACAGCTACATCTTCTCCGGCCAGGACAGCGCCAATCCGCCGGTCGGCAGCACGGCCGGCTTCGTCGCCGGGGTGACGAGCGCGGTGCAGGCGCTGGGGGCCGGCGGCACGACGCTCGCGGCGACGGAAGCCGCCTCGCTGGGCGCGAGCACGGCGACGGTGTTCTCCACCGCGACGGGCCAGAACACGCCGCAGAGCGTGGAGACCGGGCAGGGCGCGCCGGTGGCGTACGGCATCTCCGCCGGCACGCCGTACATGCGGCAGATGATGCAGTCGCTGGCGTCGATCGGGGCTCTCACCGGCGCGCAGACCACGGCGGCGGGATATCCGGGCTTCGTGCAGGACGCGCTCAAGCAGCTCGGGTCGGCGGCAGCGTCGCTCACGGCGGATCAGGGAACCCTGGGAGAGCGGCAGACGGCGCTGACGGCGACGCAGACGGCGTTCACCAGCACGAAGATCTCGCTGGAGACGCAACTGTCGAGCGTGGAGGACGCCGACGTGGTGTCGCTGGCGACGACGCAGTCGCTGCTGCAGACGCAGCTGCAGACGTCCTACAAGCTGATCGCCAACATGCAGAACCTGTCCCTGGTCTCGTATCTGTAGAACGCGTGCCGTTTCTTTTGACAGGCTTCATTCGTTGTTAAGGCATTGCGTTCAAGATGCCTGCACGCCGCCAAAACTGCGGCACCAGACGAAACTCCGGATATCCAAAAGGTAAGACACCATGACTTCCGTGAACACCAACATGGGCGCGATGACCGCCCTGATGTCGCTGAACTCCACCGCGAGCGCCCTGCAGTCGACCGAGAAGAAGATCTCCACCGGCTACAAGGTTGCGGATGCGACCGATGACGGCGCGGCGTATGCGGTGGCGCAGGGCGTGCGTTCCAACGTCAGCGTGCTGACTGCGGTGAACAACCAGCTCGGCAACGCGAACGGCCTGATGCAGCTCACCAACACGGCGTTCAGCAAGTCGACCGACTTCATGCAGACGGTCTCGGCCGACATCACCAACCTCGCGGCCGGCACGGCGAACGAGACTGCGAACAACCTGGCCAAGTTCAACACTGACGTTACCCAGCTGAAGTCCTTTCTCAGCAGCGCGACCTACAATGGCCAGTCCCTGATTACAACGGGAGCAACCGGCGAAGTCGGCGGAACCGCTCAGAACGTCATCACTGATGAGAGCGGCTCAACGACAACTCTCGCGGTGAAGGATACAACGAGCATCTTCACCAGCTTGGCGGGCGTGACCGATGCCGCGTCTGCGGCAGCGTATATCAAGACCGGAACCGGCGGAACCGACTCGACGCTTACCACCCAGGTCAAGGCACTGACCGCCTTCGCCGCTCAGGCCGGTTCCGAGACGACGTTCATCTCGAACCAGCAGACGTACAACAGCAGCAAGATGGACGCCCTGAACGTCGGTCTTGGTGCGCTGGTGGATGCGGACCTTGCCAAGGAGTCGGCGAACCTGACCGCGCTGCAGATCAAGCAGCAGCTCGGCCAGCAGTCGCTGTCGATCTCGAACCAGGCGCCGTCCGGCCTGGTCAGCCTGTTCCGCTGATGGCTTGCGGCGGCGGGCCTCGTGCCCGCCGCCGTCCTCTTCGCGACAAGACGAACGTGGCCTCACCGGTCAAGGCAGCCCAAGAAGGACTCCCATGTCGAACCTGGTCCTGGAACTCCGCCAAGGCGAGACGATGATCGTCAACGGCGCCCCGATCCGCTTCCGCACCAAGACCCGCCTGGAGCTCACGGCCCGTGCGCGGTTCCTGTTCGGCAAGCAGATCATGTCGCCGGCGCAGGCGGACAGCCCGGCGCGCCAGATCTATTTCGCGTTGCAGACCGCCTATATCGGCACAGACGACGAGCGGGCCGGCGGCCTGGAGACGGCGCGGGGCCTGATCGCCGAGTACAAGACCACGACGACCTCGCCGCTGGCGCGGGATATCCTGGACCGCTCGCTGGCGGCGGCCGAGGGCGACGATTGCTACCAGGCGCTGAAGCTGGTGCGGCGGATCATCCGCCACGAGGACAACGTGCTGGGCCGCGACGATGGCGCGACGTTCAGCCCGGCCTCCCCCGGGCTGGCCGCGGCGGCGGAGTGAGGGCGTGATGGTGACGAACCGCGCGTTCCGGGCCTATGCCAATGCCAGCGCCCAGCGCAGCCCGCGCGAGCAGGAAGCGGACATCTTCCGCATGGTGAGCGGACGGCTGCGCCAGGCCCGCGACGGCACCGAGATGGACCGCGTGCGCGCGCTTGCGGACAACGCCCGGCTCTGGACGGTGGCCAGCGGCTTCCTGCGAGACCCGGCGAACCGCCTGCCGCCAGAGACCCGCGCCGGGATCGTGTCGGTCGGCTACGCCGTGACGCGCGCGATGGCCTCCGGGGCGCCCGACTTCGATTTCCTGATCTCGGTCAACGACACGATGGCGGCCGGGCTTTCGCCCGGCTGAAAGGGTGGACCATGAGCGGCATCAGCGGCCTGTCGGGGCTGAACATCGGCTTGCTGTTCGGTGGCTCGTCGAGCGACGACAACGGCATTCTGGGCATCCTGTCCGGAGCGAGCGGCGGCGGCGGCACGACCAACCCGATCACCGCCCTGACCTCGGCCGAGATCAACCAGACCAAGGATATCGCGGCGACAGCGAAGCAGCCCGAGGTGGCGCGCGACATCGCGACCTTCACCAAGGCGGTGGGCAGCGCCAAGAGCGTGACGCAGCTCCTCGCCAACCCCACGGTGATGAAGGTTCTGCTGACCGCGAACGGGCTCGGCAGCCAGGTGTCCTACACGGCGCTTGCCCAGAAGGCGCTGACCTCGGACCTGACGAATCCGAAATCGGTCGCGAACCAGCTCAAGACCACGAACTCCGCCTGGGTGTCGGCGGCGCAGACCTACCAGTTCGCCGCCAAGGGTCTGTCCGTCGTCCAAAGCGCGAAGGTAATCAGCACGATCACCAACGCCTATGCGGAGGTGACGTGGCGCAACTCGCTCGATCAGACGACGCCGGGCCTGTCCAACGCGCTGACGTTCCGCTCCACCGCCGCGACGGTGAAGTCGGTCGACCAGATCCTTGGCGATCCCGTGCTGCGCGACGTGGTGACGACCGCGCTCGGGCTGCCGCGGCAGATCGCCGAGCAGCCGCTGACGACCCAGGAAGGGCTGATCAGCAAAGGCCTCGACATCACGCAACTGAAAGACCCGAAGTTCGTGGAACGCTTCGTGCAGCGTTACCTCCTGGCGAAGGGATCGAGTGGCCAGGGTGGCTCGTCGTTGGTGGTGTGATGGTAGCGGTCCTGGTGCGCGACCGGCGAAGCAAGCAGGGTTGAGGCTCTGCCTCAAACTCCGCCAGGGGCGAGCCGCCCCTGGACCGGCCCTACTTAAGTGAAGCAGGTCCAGGAGCGGCTCGCTCCTGGCGGGTCTGGGCAGAGCCCAGCCTTGCTTGCTCAAGGGTCAACGATCCCGTCGGCCGGTAAGGCGCTGTTTTCGGCTTCGCCGTCAGGCCGCCTCCATCCTGGCGCGGCTGAGAAGCATGCTCCGTGCTGCGCCTAGCACTGCTGCCACCGCAGGACGCCGGTAGCTCCAGACCGAGTCGGGTGCCGGCAGCGCCACGGCCATCGTCGCGTTGGCCTCGAACAGCAGTACCTCGCCCTGTGCCCCCAGGGCGAAGTCGATGCCGCCGTAGTCGAGCGCAAGCGCGTCGGAGATACGCTGGAGGGCTGCGACGGCCGCCGTTCCCAGCACCCCTGTCATGTCGTCGAGGAACGCCGCCTCCTCCACCCTGTGCGCGGGCCTGTCCTGCATGTCCGCGGTGAAGTGGTGCACTTTCCATTGAAGCGAAATGGCGAGGTGGAGGGGCAGGATCGCGCCACCCACAAGCATGACGCGATATTTCCGCCAGGCACCATCGGCGCCCCGCGCGTCAAGCGGCTCGATCAGCGTCAGGCGTTCGCCGGGCAGGGTGCGCAAGGCCGCATGCAGGTCGGCCGTGCTCTCCAGGCGAACGAAGTTCTGGCCGGTGTGGAAGCCTGGGCTGCGCAGGAGCACCGGGAATCCGAAGCCGTGTGGCAGGCCCAGGGCCAGGTCGGCGTGGGGCAGCGTCAGGATGCGCGGCGTGGTGACGCCCTTGAGGCGACCCAGACCCGCATTCGCGGCTCGCGTCGTCGGCGTGATCCGCGCCGGGGGATTGATCACGGGTGCATCTGTGCGTTCCAGCAGCGCCGCGGCCTTCTGCAGCGCGGCCCCGCACCGGTCGGCGTCCCCGATGGCGTTGAACACGAGGTCGTGGGGCGGCAGGACCAGGTCGGGTGCGGCATATTCGGTGACGACGCTGTGGGTGAGGAAGGTGGCATCGTCGAGTAGGGCTGCGGTGGGAACGTTGCCGCCCTGTGCGGACACGAGCTGGAGCACGCTTACCGGGATGCCCCGGCCGCGATACGGCCGGGTGGTCAGCGCGCGGCCGGTGAAACCCAGGGCGCGGTGGCGTTCGGCGGCGGGCTCGTCAAGGCCGTCAAGCAGGTATGACAGACCCTGGTGTGCCTCGGGTTGCACAGGGTCGGCCTGCAGGGCCGCCTCGTAGTGGAGGCGGGCCGCTGCGGTGTCGCCGGTGGCGCGAAGCAGGTGCCCGAGGCTGGTGCGAGCTGCCGGGTCGTTCGGGTGCGCCGCGACGGCCTGGGCCAGGATGGTTCGCGCCGCCGTGGTGAAACCGGTCGCCACAAGCAGCGCGCCGAGCCGCAGCAGGGCCTCGCGGTGCCGCATGTCGATCGCCAGCACGCCGAGGTAGGCCTGCCGCGCCTCTGTCTGCCGTCCGAGCTGGTCGAGGCAGCAGGCGCGTTCGAATCGCGCGGCGACGTCGTCGGGTGCGCGGGCAAGGTGCTGCTCGGCGTGCCGCAGCCCTTGTTCGGCGTCTGGATGTGAGGGGCAGGTTGGGTTTGCCGCCATGTGTCCGTGCTGGTCGGGTGAGGGCGTCGGCCATCCGTTGTCTGTCATGGTCGTGCCGGCGGGTATCTTCCGGGCCGATGGCGGGGATTGCTGATCCGTAGGCAAGCAAGGCTGGGCTCTGCCCAGACCCGCCAAAGGCCAGGGCCTCTGGACACCGACTTACCTAAGCAAATGGATTCCAAAGGTCTGCCTTTGGCGGAATTTGAGGCAGAGCCTCAACCTTGCTTGCTCGTGGGTGGCGCATCAGGGCCAGCGCACCTCGGGGGGCAGGCTCATCAGGATCGCCTCCACGTTGCCGCCGGTCTTCAGGCCGAACAGCGTGCCGCGGTCGTGCAGCAGGTTGAACTCGACGTAGCGGCCGCGCCGCACGAGCTGGTGGTCCCGGTCCGCCTCGGTCCAGGGCTGGGCCATGCGGCGGCGCACGATGGCGCTGTAGCCGTCGAGGAAGGCCTGGCCGACGTCGCGCACGAAGCCGAAATCGCCGTCGATGTCGGGATTGGCGAGCCGGTCGAAGAAGATGCCGCCGAGCCCGCGCGGCTCGTTGCGGTGGGGCAGGAAGAAGTAGCGGTCGCACCACGCCTTGAAGCGCGGATAGTAGTCGGGGTCGTGGAGGTCGCAGGCGGCCTTCAGCGCGTCGTGGAAGGCGCGGCCGTCGGCCTGGGCCTGGTCGCTGTCCGGGCGCATCGGCGTGAGGTCGCCGCCGCCGCCGAACCAGCCCTGGGTGGTGACCAGCATGCGCGTGTTCATGTGGGCGGCGGGCACGTGCGGGCTGCGCGGGTGGGCGACGACGCTGATGCCCGACGCCCAGAAGCGGGAGTCCTGGTCGGCGCCGGGAATCTGGCTGCGGAACTCCTCGCTGAAGCTGCCCCATACCGTGGACACGTTGACGCCGACCTTCTCGAACACCTGGCCGTGCATGATGCTGATGACGCCGCCGCCGCCGGGTTCGCCCTGCTCCGTCGGCCGCTGCCACGGCTTGCGCTCGAAGCGGCCGGGCGGCGTGGCTGGGATCGGGCCACGGCCGTTCGTGGGTTCGTGCTCGTCCTCGATCGCCTCGAAGCTGGCGCAGAGCCGGTCGCGCAGTGTCTCGAACCAGAGCCTCGCCGGCTCGCGCCAGGGCTGGTGGGATGCAACGCCCTCAGGTGCGGCCTGGGCCATCTGGGGACCGGGTGGCACGACGCCGAGCGGACCATGCGCGGCGCCAGCGGCGGTTTGGTCCTTCGCAGGGTCCGGGAGGTGCGTGGGAGAGGTGGTATCCTGCATCCCGCGATCCTAGCCGGATCACGGCGTCCCGCCAGCCCATTGCCAGGCTTGCCTCCACGCAATGCCCGTGAGGTGGCGTCGGGCACCACATTTGCGGCGCGAGGCGAGTTGCAGCCTCGCCGGGCGACCCTTAATGTGAGGGCAACACGCGGGTGCGACTGTCCCGCTGGTCCTCCGCACCGTGGGGGACGTCATTCAAGCGGCTTGAAGGACTTCAAGATGGCCGGGCTGCACAAGAGCGAATTCACCAACCCGGTCCTGAACTGGGTGGACACTCGGCTGCCGGTGTTCACGCTGCTGCAAAAAGAATACGGCACGTTCCCGACGCCGAAGAACTTCAACTACTTCTGGAATTTCGGTGCGTTGGCCGTGGTCAATCTGTTGATCATGATCTCGACCGGCGTATTCCTGGCCATGAACTACACCGCCAACGTCAACCTGGCGTTCGATTCGGTCGAGCGCATCATGCGCGACGTGAACTACGGCTGGCTGATCCGCTACGTTCACGCGAATGGCGCCTCGATGTTCTTCATCGTGATCTACATCCACATGTTCCGCGGGATGTATTACGGGTCCTACAAGAAGCCGCGCGAGCTGCTGTGGATGACCGGCGTTGTGCTGTTCCTGCTGCTGATGGCCACGGCGTTCATGGGCTATGTGCTGCCCTGGGGCCAGATGTCTTACTGGGGTGCGACGGTCATCACCAACCTGTTCTCGGCGATCCCGGTCGTCGGCAACACCATCGTCACCTGGCTGTGGGGTGGGTTCTCGGTCGACAATCCCACGCTGAACCGGTTCTTCTCGCTGCACTACCTGATGCCGTTCGTGATCACCGGCGTGATCTTCCTGCATGTCTCGGCGCTGCATATCACCGGGTCGAACAACCCGCTCGGCATCGACGTGAAGGGGCCGCAGGATACCTTGCCGTTCCACCCCTACTACACCGCCAAGGACAGCGTCGGCGTCGCCTTCTACCTCCTGGTGTTCGCGGTGTTGGTGTTCTTCGCGCCCGATTTTCTTGGGCATCCCGACAACTACATCCAGGCCAACCCGCTGCAGACGCCGTCCGAGATCGTGCCGGAGTGGTACTTCCTGCCGTATTACGCGATCCTGCGCTCGGTGCCGAACAAGCTCGGCGGCGTGGCCTGCATGTTCGGCTCGATCGCTCTGCTGTTCGTGCTGCCCTGGCTGGACACCTCGCCGGTGCGCAGCGCCCGGTTCCGGCCGATCTACCGCCAGCTGATGCTTCTGTTGGTGATCGCGATGTTCGCTCTCGGCTATGTTGGCGCGCACCGTCCCGAAGGCTGGAACGTGGTGATCGGGCGGGTGGCGACCACCTACTACTTCCTGCACTTCCTGGTGTTGCTGCCGATCCTGGGCAGGCTTGAGCGGCCGTTGCCGCTGCCTGAGAGCATCAGCCGTCCGGTGCTCGCCGGTCGGATGCCGCGTGGTGGCGGGCCGCTTCCGGGTGGCGCCACCGCCAAGCCGATGGAGAAGCAGTGATGCGTCGCATGTCGAACCCGGCAGCGGGACGTGTCCTGACGCCGGGCCTGCTTGCGTTGGGCCTCGTGGCGGCGCCGCTGGGTGGTGCGCTGGCGCAGGAGGGCACTCCGGTGCCACCGTCGCAGCATTGGGCGTTCGATGGTGCGTTCGGCACCTACGATCGTGCCTCGTTGCAGCGTGGCTTCCAGGTGTACAAGGAGGTCTGCTCCAACTGTCACTCGATGAAGCTGATGTCGTATCGCAACCTGGAGGGCATCGGGCTTGACGCCGCCCAGGTGCGCGCCATCGCTGCCAGCGTTCAGGTTCCTGGGGGCACCGATGACAGCGGCGCCGCGGTGGAACGCAACGCCTTGCCGTCCGACACCTTCCGCTCGCCGTTTCCGAACGACAAGGCGGCGCGGGCGGCGAACAACGGTGCGCTGCCGCCTGACCAGTCCGATCTGGAGAAGGCGCGTGAGGGCGGGTCGAACTACGTCGACGCCATCCTGACCGGCTACAAGGATGCCCCGGCTGGCGTCACCGTTCCGGACGGCTCCTACTACAACGAGTATTTCCCCGGGCACGCGATCCACATGCCGCCGCCCCTGTCCGACGACCAGGTGACCTATGCCGATGGCACCAAGGCGACGGTCGACCAGATGGCGCGCGACGTGACCTCGTTCCTGACCTACGCGTCCCATCCCGAGATGGAGCAGCGCAAGAGGCTGGGCGTGAAGATCGTGCTGTTCCTGGCCTTCATGACGGGCCTGACCTACGTGGTGAAGCGCAAGGTGTGGGCCGACGTGCACTAGGGCCTGTCGAGGCTGGCTGAGGGAGGGCGGGTCGCGTCGTGCGGGCCGCCCTTCTGCGTAGGAGTGGGGCTTGCGTAAGACCTGGGCTTGCGCAGGGGCCGGGCCTTGCACAAAGGCCAGGCTTGCGTAGGGGCCGGGCTTGCGCAGGGGTTGGGCTTGCATGAGGGCTGGGAGCGAGGCATGGACCAGATCGAACCGGTCATCGGGATCATCGGCGGCTCCGGCCTCTACGACATCGCGGGTCTGGAGCAGCCGACCTGGCGCAGGATCGGGACGCCCTGGGGCGAGGCTTCGGACGAGCTGCTGTTCGGGCGGCTGGACGGGGTGCGCTGCGTGTTCCTCCCTCGGCACGGGCGTGGGCACCGGGTTTCGCCGAGCGGGCTGAACTATCGCGCCAACATCGACGCCCTGAAGCGGGCAGGGTGCACGGACATCCTGTCGCTGTCTGCGGTGGGTTCGTTGCGCGAGGACCTGCCGCCCGGGCATTTCGTGATCGTGGACCAGTTCATCGACCGCTCGTTCGCGCGGGAGAAGAGCTTCTTCGGCGTCGGGTGCGTCGCCCACGTGTCGGTGGCGGACCCGGTCTGCGCGCGGCTGGGCGACGCGCTGCAGGCGGGCGCGGCTTCGCTCGGTCTGCCGGCGAGCCGGGGTGGCACCTACCTGGTGATGGAGGGGCCGCAGTTCTCGACCCGGGCGGAAAGCGCCCTCTACCGGTCCTGGGGGTGCAGCGTGATCGGCATGACCAACATGCCCGAGGCCAAGCTCGCCCGCGAGGCGGAGCTTTGCTACGCCACCGTGGCGATGGTGACGGACTACGATTGCTGGCGCGAGGGACACGAGCACGTCACGGTTGATGCCGTGGTGAGGGTGCTGCTGGAGAACGCTGAGCGCGCCCGCGCGCTGGTGCGCAGCGTGATCCCGGCGCTGGGCGAGAGGCGCGGGGCGTGTCGCGCCGGCTGCGACCATGCGCTCGACCATGCGATCATCACGGCGCCGGCGGCGCGCGATCCGGCGGCCCTGGCCAGGCTGGACGCGGTGGCGGGGCGGGTGCTGCGATCCTGATCCCCATGGCGCCGGCCGGTCGACGGGGCGCGGCATGAGGAGGATCGTGGTCGTGGGCGGCGGCGTCGCCGGTCTTGCCTGCGCCACCCGGCTGGCGGCGGGCGGGCGGATCGTGACGCTGTTCGAGCGCAGCCACAGGGTGGGTGGCCGCGTGTCCACCCGGGTCGCGGGCGGGCTGTCGTTCAACCATGGGGCGCAGTTCGCCTCGGCGCGCGACGGCGGCTTCGCGGTGCTGATGGACGGGTTGCGCGACGAGGGCGCGGCGCTGCCCTGGCCGGCGGCGGGGGCGGGCCGCTGGACAGGCGCGCCGTTCATGTCCGCGATCCCGGCCGCGATGGCGCGCCAGGCCAGCGCGGCGGGGGTTGGCATCGTGCTGCAGGCCGAGGTGACGGCGCTGGTGGCGGAGACGGGCGGCTGGCGCGTCGGGGTGGCAGGGACGGAGGCGGGCGGCCTGGGTCCGCATGGCGCGGGCGAGGATGCGGTGCTGGTGGTCCTTGCGGTGCCTGCGCCGGGCGCGGTGCGTCTGCTGCGCGCGGCGGCGTCGCAGGTGTCGCCGGGCGTGGCGGGCGTGACGATGGCGCCGTGCTGGACGCTGATGCTGGGGTTCGAGGGCCGTGTCGGCGCGCCGGACGTGCTGCGGCCCGAGGCGGGTCCCGTGTCCTGGGCCTCGCGGGACAGCGCCCGGCCAGGCGCGCCGGGTGTGGCGGGTCATGCGGGCCTGGCGGACGGGTCGAGCGTGGCCGAGGGATCGAGCCTGACGGACGCGTCGGGCGTGGCCGAGGGATCGGGCGTGGCAGGCGGGTCGGGCGTGGCGGGCGGGTCGGGTGTGGAGCGCTGGGTGGTGCAGGCAGGGCCGGCGTGGTCGCGGGCCTGGCTGGGCCGCTCGGCCGACGAGGTCGGGGCGGCGTTGCTGCACGCCTTCGAGGCGCTGGTCGGGGCGCTTCCGGCGAGGGTGCACAGCGCGGCCACGCTGTGGCGTTCGGCGAGGACGGAGCAGGCGCTCGGCGAGCCGTGCGTCTGGGACGCGCAACGCGGCCTGGGCCTGTGCGGCGACTGGTGTCTGGGCGCGCGCGTCGAGGCGGCCTGGGCCTCGGGCGATGCGCTGGCCGGCCGCATCCTGTCGCAGGGCGAGGAGGCGAGGGCCTGACCGCGGTGCGCGGGTGACGGCCGGGCCTGCGCGTGCCTGGCGGGGCGGCGGACCGGCTCGCGGACGGCCCGGCCGTGCTGCATGGCTGGTCGGGGGTGGCGTCTGGGGCGGGGGCTGAGCATGGTCGTGCACAGGGATGGCGCAGCGGCGGGGGAGCAGGACCGCTACGACGGGTTCGCGGCGCGCTGGTGGGACCAGGACGGGCCGATGCGGGCCCTGCACGCGATGAACCCGCTGCGCGCCGCCTGGATCGTGGACAGGGCGCGCGAGGCGGGGCTGGGCTCCGGCGACGCGGGGCTCGGGAACGCGGGGCATGGGAGCGCGGGGCTGGGCGGCCTGCGGGTGCTCGATGTCGGCTGCTCGGGCGGCCTGCTGAGCGAGGCGCTGGCCCGCGCGGGCGCCGTGGTCACGGGGGTGGACGTGTCTGGCGAGGCGGTCGCGATGGCGCGGCGCCATGCGGCGGCTTCGGGCCTGGCGATCGACTACCGGGCGGGCACGTTGCAGGCGGTGGTGGGCGAGGACGGGTTCGACGTCGTCTGCGCCCTGGAGGTGGTGGAGCACGTCGAGAGCCCGACGGACTTCCTCGCCGCCTGCGTCGCGCGGCTGCGGCCGGGGGGGCTGCTGTTCGTCTCGACGATCTCGCGCACGCCGGAGAGCCTGGTGCTGGCGAAGTTCGCTGCGGAGTACGTGGCGAGGCTGCTGCCGGTGGGCACGCACCGCTGGTCGATGTTCCGCGACCCCGGCGAGATCGACGGCATCGTGCGCGCGCTCGGGCTGCGGCGGGTGCGGCTCACTGGAATGGGGTACCTGCCGGGGGTGAACCGGGCGTGGTGGCGGGCGAACACGCGGGTCAACTGGATGGCGGCGTGGCGGCGGCCGGCGGCCTGAGAAGGCAAGGCCAGGGGCTCTGCCCCCCATGCCTGGAAGCGGGGACCCCGCCAAAGGCTCGCCTTTGGAATCCAACACTTAAGGAAGGCCGGTCCAGGGGGGCTCCCCCTGGCGGGTCCAGGGCAGAGCCCTGGCCTTGCTTAGCTACCCGAAGGCTCCGACGGCTCATTCTGGTCGTCGCAAGGGGCAACGGAGGGGAGCCCAGCCCTGCTGTCCCGGGACGCCTGGGACGCCCCGGGCTGCGGCCGTTTTGGGGTGCTGGCGGCCTGTCACGCGGGGCGTGACAACCCCGTCACGTGCCGCGTGACGGATTCGGGGTTCGCGGCGGGCGCCGTCACGCGCCGCGTGACGCCGTGGGGCTGCGCGGCCGGGATGACCGTCGCGTGACCTGGGACGTTGCGGCGACGTGGCGCGCTTCGTGGGACGTGCCTGGGCGCGAGGGGTCGGGATGGAGGCCATGCCGTTCCGTCCGTTTGTTCGAAGTAACGATCGTGCGGCGGGGCGGGCTGTCGCGGTCGCCTGGGCGGCGGGACTGGGGCGAGCCTTGCGGGCGGGGTGGGGTCCGGCCGTGCCAGCCGCGCGCGGGCGGGGCCGGGCCGGTCCGTTGCGGGTCTCGAAATGACTTGTTGCCGCCCCGGCAACGGGGCAGGTTCGCGCTGCAAACGGGAGAACGCCCTTGGGTCTGATCATCCTCATCATCCTCATCATCCTGCTGTTCGGCGGCGGGCTGGGGACCACGTTTGGCGGCTGGGGGGGCGGCGCCTACGGGCATTACGGCTATGGCGGCGTGGGCCTGGGCACGATCCTGATCATCGTGCTGGTCGTGCTTCTCGTGACCGGCCGATTGTAGCGTTCCCGGCTCCTGTCGCGTTCTCGGCTCCTGGAGCGTGCGGGGATAGGATCGTTCCCGCACAGGGCGGGTGGCGGTGT
>CAXSES010000018.1:14295-19172 GCA_964236225.1 uncultured Acetobacteraceae bacterium | reverse complement strand
ACGGCAAGGACGCGAAGTCGGGCGGCGACGACAAGAGGGACGACGACGACCCCGAGCAGGACAGGCGCCGCAAGAAGGCGCGGCCGTTCGTGCGCGCCGGCATCGTCCTGGTGCTGCTGGTCCTGATCGCCGGCGGCTTCTACTACTGGTGGTCGAACCGCGACCTGGAGGACACCGACGACGCCTACACGGATGGGCGCGCCGTCACCATCGCGCCGCACGTCGCGGGCTACGTCACGAGGCTCGCGGTCAACGACAACGAGTTCGTCCACCAGGGCCAGGTGCTGATCGAGATCGACCAGCGCGACTACCTCGCGGCCCGCGACCAGGCGCAGGCGCAGCTCGAGACCGCCGAGGCGCAGGTCCGCTCGCAGCAGCAGGCGACAGAGGTGGCCAAGGTCACCTTCCCGGCGCAGCTTCAGCAGGCGCGCGCCAACCTCGACTCCGCCAAGGCGAGCCAGTTCAAGGCGCAGACCGACTTCAACCGCCAGCACCGCATCGACCGCGCCGCCACCACCCAGGCCGACGTGGACGCCAGCACCGCCGCCCTGGGCCAGGCGAACGCCCAGGTCGAGCAGGCGCAGGCCGCCGTCACCCAGGCCATGCCGGTCACGCCCAACATCGGCCAGCAGACCGCCACGGTGAAGCAGCGCGAGGCCTCGGTCGCGCAGGCCAAGGCGGCGCTCGCCACCGCGGAGCTGAACCTGTCCTGGACCCATGTCACGGCGCCGCAGGATGGCTGGATCACCCACCGCAACGTCAACCAGGGCGACTACGTCCAGCAGGCGCAGCAGATCCTCTCCGTGGTCTCGCCCGACGTGTGGATCACCGCCAACTTCAAGGAGACCGAGCTTGCCCGCATGCGGGCCGGGCAGCACGTCAACATCAGCGTCGACGCCTACCCCTCGCTCAAGCTGCACGGCCACGTCGACAGCATCCAGCTCGGCTCCGGCTCGAAGTTCACCGCCTTCCCGCCGGAGAACGCCACCGGCAACTTCGTCAAGATCGTGCAGCGCGTGCCCGTCAAGATCGTGATCGACAGCGGGCTGGACCCGAGCCTGCCGCTGCCGCTCGGCCTGTCCGTCGAGCCCACGGTGACGCTGAAGTGAGCGGCGACGAAGCGGGCGGCGACGAAGCGGGCGGCGATGGGGGCAAGAAGCGGGCCGCCGCCAGCCGTGGCGGCGATTCCGGGCGCAAGGCCGAGCAGCAGAAGGCCTGGAAGCCGAAGTACAACCCCTGGCTGATCGCCGTGGTGGTGACTCTGGCCGCGTTCATGGAGGTGCTCGACACCACCATCGTCAACGTCTCGCTGCCCCACATCGCTGGCAGCCTCTCGTCCTCCTACGACGACGCCACCTGGGCGCTGACCTCCTACCTGGTCGCCAACGGCATCGTGCTGACCATCTCGGGCTGGCTGTCCGACACCTTCGGCCGCAAGCGCTACTT
This sequence comes from uncultured Acetobacteraceae bacterium, assembly GCA_964236225.1. Classification (GTDB taxonomy): domain Bacteria; phylum Pseudomonadota; class Alphaproteobacteria; order Acetobacterales; family Acetobacteraceae; genus CAXSEF01. Next base: position 17,726 of record CAXSES010000018.1, on the reverse strand, counting down.
CGTCACCTGCATCTTCATGTTCACGGTGTTCTCGTTCCTGTGCGGCATCTCGACCAACCTCGGCGAGCTGGTGGTCTTCCGCCTGCTGCAGGGCTTCTTCGGCGGCGGGCTGCAGCCGAGCCAGCAATCCATCATCCTCGACACCTTCCCGCCGGCCCAGCGCGGCAAGGCGTTCGGCCTGACAGCGGTCGCCACCGTCGTCGCCCCGGTGATCGGCCCGACGCTGGGCGGCTGGCTCACCGACACCTACTCCTGGCGCTGGGTGTTCTTCATCAACATCCCCGTCGGCATCGCGACCGTGGCCGCCGTGCTCGCCGTGCTCGAGGACCCGCCCTGGGCCGGCAAGAAGAAGCGCAAGATCGACGTGATCGGCCTGTCGCTGATCACCCTCGGCCTGGGCTGCATGCAGGTGGCGCTCGACCGCGGCGAGGACGACGACTGGCTCGGCTCGCCGTTCATCCGCGTCCTCGCGGTGCTGTCGGTGCTGGGCATCCTGGGCGCGATCGGCTGGCTGCTGGTCGCGAAGAAGCCGGTGGTCAACATCTACGTGTTCGGCGACCGCAACTTCGCGATCGGCGCCCTCATGATCGGCGCGGTGGGCGTCCTGCTCTACTCCAGCGCCGTGCTGATCCCGCAGCTCGCGCAGCAGGTGCTGGGCTACACCGCGCTGCTTGCGGGGCTGGTGCTGACGCCGGGCGGCCTTGTCATCATCGTGCTGATCCCGATCGTCGGCGTGGTGATGAACAAGGTCGCGGCGCGCTACGTCATCGCCTTCGGCTTCGCGCTGATGGGCTGCGCCATGGCCGTCTCCAGCCACCTGGCGCCCGACATCGACTTCGCCACCCTGGTGAAGATGCGCGCGTTCCAGACCGCGGCGCTGGCCTTCCTGTTCGTGCCGATCAGCACCGTGGCCTACGCCACCCTGCCGCGCTCGATGAACAACGACGCCGCCGCGCTGTTCTCCATGGCGCGCAACGTGTGCGGCTCGATCGGCATCTCTCTCGCCACCGCCCTGGTCACTCAGCGCACCCAGATCGAGATGGCGCACATGTCGCGCAACATGACCCCGCTCAGCCAGGGCTTCGTCATGACCCGCAACCAGTACGAGGCCGGGCTGCTGTCGATGGGCCGCGTCGCCTCCTCTCTGCAGAACACCGCGACGGGGCAGATCTACCAGCAGTACCGCACGCAGTCCTCGGTGCTGGCCTACTCGGACATCTTCATCTACTGCGCGATGGGGGCGTTCGCTGTGGTCCCGCTGGCGTTCCTGCTGTCCAAGACCAAGAAGGGCGGGGGCGACGCGCCGCCGGCGCACTGAAGCGGACAAGCAAGGCCAGGGGCTCTGCCCCCCACGCCTGAAGACGGGGACCCTGCCAAAGGCTCGCCTTTGGAAACCCCTACTTTAGTAAAGCCGGTCCAGGGGGGCTCCCCCTGGCGGGTCCCCGCTTCCAGAAACTGGGGCAGAGCCCTGGCCTTGCTTCCCGGCCCAGCAGCGACCAGGGCCGCGCCAAGTCGGGCCGGCCTACCTCGCCGCGAACCGCGCGAACGATCGCGCCAGCATTTCGTAGGTCTCGCGCCGGAACGCCACGGCGAGCCCTGGCAGTTCCTCCAGCCGCGCCCAGCGCCACGCGTCGAACTCCGGGTGCGGGTCGAGGTCGAGGCGGATGTCGGCGTCCTCCCCGGTGAAGCGCAGCGCGAACCAGCGCTGCCTCTGCCCTCGAAACCGCCCGCCCAGCGCGCGCCCGAGCAGCTCCGGCGGCAGGTCGTAGCTCAGCCAGTCCGGATGCTCGCCGATGATCTCGGCGCGCGCGGTGCCGATCTCCTCTGCCAGCTCGCGCAGCACGGCCTCGCGCGGGTCCTCGCCGGCGTCGATGCCGCCCTGCGGAAGCTGCCAGGCGCCGGATGCCCCCTCGGTGTCCGGCAGGTCGGCGCGGCGCGCGACGAACAGCAGGCCGTCGCGGTTGAACAGCGCGGCGCCCACGTTGGGACGATAGGGAAGATCGCTCATGGAGCCCTTCCGGCCGCTGACGCGGCGGAGCTGGCCGGATCGCTCGCGGACCGGCCGTGCGGAACCGTCATGGCGGGCGCGGCTGCGCAGGCCGTCCCGCGGAAGCCGGCCCAACCGAGGCGGCCCCGCTCGGCCCGGTGCCGGGCGCTGCCGCCTTGCCCGTCCTGACCAGCGCGCTCACCGGCGCGAGCACGAACCCGCGCGCCGCCAGGCCTTTGGCCCAGGCGGCGAGTCGCTCCACCATGACCGGGCGCGGCGGCCCGGCCAGGCCCACGGCGGCACCCTTCTCCTGCGCAGCCGCCTCCAGCCGCGCCAGCCTGGCATCGAGCACCGCGGCGCCCGCCGGCTCGTCCACCACCAGGTCCACGCCGCGCGAGGCCAGCCCGGGCGGCAGATGCGTGCCAGCGGAATCGACGTAGAGCAGCCCGCGTGCCGCGAGCGCCTCCGCCACCAGGGCGAACGGACGCCCGCTCAGGGCGAAGTGCTCGCCGCGCTGCCCGTCCGAGCCGCCGGTCGCGCCGGCATAGCCCTGGATGCGGCCGAGCACCTGGTCGAGGTTGGCCGCGTTGGCCTCCGCGGTGGCGTCGAGGGTCAGCGCCCGCCCGCCCTCGTCGTTCAGCGGCGCCCCGGCGGGCTCCATCGGGATCGAGGCCAGCAGCTCGTGGCCCTTCAGCCTGGCCTGGTGCAGCAGCGGCTCGGGATGCGGGGCGTAGGGCGAGACGGCGAGGTCGATGGCGCCCGGCAGCGCGTTGATCGCGGCCTGGCTGTCCGCCTCGGACAGGCCGATGCCGTCGACCACGATCGCCACCAGCTTCGCGCCGGGCGGCGCAGAGAACGGGCGCGCATAGGCCCGCATCGGCGCGAGCCCGTCCGCCCCGATCCTCGGCAGCGCCAGCCCGCCCGCCGCCGGCTCCAGCAACGCGGCGATCGGCGCCGCGATGGTCGCCGGGGCGTCCACGGCCGGCGCGGCGGGACGCGACCCCGGCGGAATCGCATCCGCACTCCTGTCCCTGCCGAGGCCGGTGGCTCCGGGATCGATGCTCCCCGCCCCTGCGGCCTGAGGCGCGGGGCTTCCGGGCGGGACCGGTCTCGCGACCCCGGTGTTCGCATCGACGGCTGCGGCCGCCCCTGGAACCGCGCCGGTCGAGGGGGACGCCTCGGCAGAAGGCGACGCGACCGCCTTCTGCCCGGGCGTCGCCGGATGCTCCGCCACAGGCGGGCCTGGCTGGGCTGCCGCGGACTCCTCGGGGGCCGGGTTCCCGGCAGGCGTGTTCGGGCCGGGAGGTCCCGACGCGGCCTGCGCCGGCGCTCGACGGTCCCGGGGTCCGCCGGACGGATACAGCACCGGCGGCCCCGCCGTGGTCGGCGCTGCCGCGGCACCGGCCGCGCCCTGTCGCGTCGTGGCCTCGCCCGCGCCCTGTTG